>NZ_FYEK01000003.1:253976-405611 GCF_900187885.1 Thermoflexus hugenholtzii JAD2
CTCGCCCGTGTGGAAGAGAATCAGCGTCGCCTGGAAGAGGCCCTCGCTCGCCTGGCCGAAGCCCAGGCCCGCACCGAAGAACGCGTGGCCCGCTTGGAGGAGGGCCAGCGCCGCCTGGAGGAAGCCCTCGCCCGCCTAACCGAAGCCCAGGCCCGCACCGAAGAACGCGTGGCCCGCTTGGAGGAGGGCCAGCGCCGCCTGGAGGAAGCCCTCGCCCGCCTAACCGAAGCCCAGGCCCAGGCGGAAGAACGCATCGCCCGACTGGAGCGGCTAATGGAACAGATGACTCGCCAGGTCGGGGCCTTGAGCGATGTGATCGGCGGCGACCTCGAGGACGCCGCCTACATCGTCATCCACGACACGTTCACCCGGGAGCTGGGATGGAAGGTGGACGTCCTGGAACGCACCTTCCTGCGCTGGGACGACCACGAGCTGGAAGTCGATATCATGGGCCGGGCCTATGACCCCGCCCGCCCCAAATACGAAATCTGGATCGTAGGGGAGACCAAACACAACATCACCGTCGGGGAGGTGGAGCGGTTCGCTAAAAAGCTGCCCCTGATCTCGGAATATCTGACCCATCAGAGGGGAGAGAAGAAAGAGCGTCTCATCGTCCCCGTATGCTTCTGCTATCGGGCCCGTCCCGAGGTGCGGGAACGGATCTACAATCTGGGCTTCCACCTGGTTTTCTCCTACGGACGGGTCATCTGGGGGAAAGGCGGTCCCCCCGTCTCCAGGCGAAAAAAGACAGCTTCCCGAAAGGGAGCGCGGTAAAGGTCAAGCCTCGCCCTCCCAAATGGAGACCGTCCCCCGGAGGGCGGTGCGCGGATATGGCCGGTCTCGCCCTCCGGGTTCTATCTTTTCCTGAGGAGCGCCATCCATGACGCCACGCACCCTGCTCATGATCCCCGGTCCCGTCGAGGTGGACCCCGAGGTCCTGGCCGCGATGGCCCGCCCGCCTCTCAGCCACATGTCCTCCGCCTTCGCCGTCCTGATGCAGGAGTCCCTGGACGGCCTTCGGGAGGTCTTCGACGCCCCCGACGGCCAGCCCTTCCTGATCCCCGGGTCCGGAACCCTGGCGATGGAGATGGCCCTGGCCAACCTGGTGGAGCCGGGGGATCGGGTGGTGGTCGTGGACACCGGCTACTTCGCCGCCCGGATGGCCGAGCTGGCCGAATGGCTGGACGCGCACGTTATCCGGGTGACGGCGGAGCCCGGCGCCCTGCCGGATGAGAGCCAAATCGAAGCGGCACTGCAGCAGGGGGCGAAGGTCCTCACCCTCACCCACGTCGACACCTCCACTGGGGTCGTGGCCCCGGTGGAGCGCTGGGCTCCCCTGGCCCACCGCTACGGCGCCCTGGTGGTCGTCGACGGCGTGTGCGCCGTGGGCGGGCAACGCTTTCACCAGACCGCCTGGGAGGTCGATGTCGCCCTCACCGGGTCCCAGAAGGCGCTGGCCGTGCCGCCGGGGCTGGCCATCGTTGTCGCCCGCCCCTCCGCCCTGGAGGCCTATCGACGCCGGCGAACCCGGACGCGATCTTATTACGCCGATTGGGGGAAGTGGCTCCCGGTGATGGAGGCCTTCCAGGCCGGCCGCCCTGCCTATTTCGCCACCCCCGCCGTCAACCTGGTGGCCGCCATGGCCGTCTCCCTCCGCTGCATCCGCGCCGAGGGGATGGAGGCGCGATGGGCCCGCCACGAGCGGATCGCCCGCGCCTTCCGGGCCGGAATGCAGTCGATGGAGCTGGAGATGGTGCCCCGGGATCCCGCCTGGGCCGCCGTCACCCTGAGCGTGATCTATTACCCCAATGGGATCGATGACCGCCTGATCCGGGAGATCGAAGCGGCCGGGGTGACGGTGGCCGGGGCCATCCACCCCGCCCTGCGCGGCCGCTCCTTCCGGGTCGGCCATATGGGGGAGATCGGCCTGCCGGCCCTCCTCCAGACCCTCAGCGCCATCGAGATCGCCCTGCGCCGCCTGGGGCACCCGGTCACCCCCGGGGCCGGCGTCGCCGCCGCCCAGGCCGAATGGACCCGCTGAACATCCCACCTCCGGGAGGGGGGCGGCTTCCTGCCGTCCCCCTCTCACTCCCCCTGCCGATCTTCACCTCTTCTCCCTGTTGGAACTCACTATCCTGGGGCTTCCCAAAGCGGGATACTAAAAACGGATCTCAGTGAAATCGCAACGCTGGATCCTGTAGACATCGCACGCGCATCGGGCTTGAGGATGGGGGAGGATCCCATGAAGATTTACATTGATCGGGACTTGTGCACGGGCAGTCTCCCCTTCTGCGTTCGGTGCTTCGCTTTCCTGGCGGAACATCCGCTGGGTGTGGATCGCCCCTGCATCACTCAGATCCTTCTCAACAACGGGGAGACGGTCACCTTCGTGATCCGCACGGAAGGGGAGACCGTGACCCTGACGCTGGATCCGGCCACCCGGGAGCGGGTGATCACCGAAGGCTGGGACGCGCTGGTTCCCTTCGTTCCCTCTTTCTTCCGCGCCTGAAGGCGGAACGCGCGGCTTCCCTGCCCTCGGGATCGTTCAGGGCCCGAGGGAAAGCAGGACATCGGCGGGCATCCCGGCCTTCAGCCGTCCCTCCGGGTTGGGCACCCGCACGGTCACCGGGAAGACCAACGCCTGACGCTCCTCCCGGGTCTGGACGTTGCGGGGGGTGAAGGTCGCCTCCGGTGCGATGCGGGCGATCACACCGGGGAATGTTTCGCCGGGGAAGGCATCCACCTGAACCTTCACAGGCTGGCCCACACGCAGCCGCCCCACCTGCCCCACCGGCACATAAATCGTGATCTCCAAGGGATCCACCGTGCTGAGGCTGAGGACAGGTTGTCCGGCCCCCAGGGTTTCTCCGACACGGGCCAGATGCTCGGAAACCGTCGCGGTGAAGGGCGCGGTGAGGCGTAGCCGTTCGACCTGCAAGCGCAGCAGATCCCGTCGCGCCTCGGCCAGGGCCACGGCCGCCCGGGCCGCATCCCGCTCCCATCGCGCAGGCCCGTTCCGGGCGCGATCCAGCCGGGCCTGGGCCGCCCGGACGGCGGCCTCCGCCGCCCGGGCCTGCGCCTCCGCCGCATGGACCTGGGCCTGTAACGCGAGGGGCTGCTGGCGGATCCGAAGGAGGCCCTCCAGTCGGGCCCGGGCGGCATCCCGCTCCGCCTCCGCCGCCCGCAACGCCGCTTCCGCCGCGGCCACCTGCCGGTCGGCGATCTCCCGCTGATCAAAGGGCAGACGATCCCGCTCCGCCCGCGCCTTCTCCAGATCGGCCCGGGCCCGTTCCACTCCCTGCTCCGCCGCCGCCAGCGCCGTCCGGGCCTCCAAGATCTGGCGCTCCAGATCCTGAGGCGTCTGCAGCTGACGCAGGGCCATCCGCCAGAGCCCTTCGGCCATGGCGCGTTCCGCCTCCGCCTGGCGGACCTGCGCGGCGAGGGCAGCGAGCTGCTCCGGTGAGGCCCCCGCCTCCAGCGCGGCGAGCTCCGCCCGGGCCGCCTCCACCGCCGCCTCCGCTTCCTGGAATTGTTGCCGGAGGACCGGATCCTCCAGCTCGGCGACGATCTCTCCCGCCTCCACCGTCGTCCCCTCATCCGCCAGCCAGCGCACCGTTCCCCCTACCTCTGTCGAAAGGCGAACGCTCCGACCCGTGAGGGTGCCGGAGAACCGCATCTCTATCCCCTCGGCGCTTCGAGGGGGCCGTAGAAGAGCCCATCCTCCGATCCCCCCGATGATCCCGAGCATCAGGAGCATCTGCATTGCAGCGAAGCGGCGCATTCGGGATCCTCCTTCAAGGGAGCTCAACGTCCACGGGCACTCCCGGCTTCAGACGACCGTCCGGGTTCTCCAGGCGGATGCGCACCGCGAAGGTCAGGCGCGCCCGCTCCTCCGGGCTCTGGACGTTGCGCGGGGTGAAGGAGGCCTCCTCCGCGATCTGAACGATCACCCCCTCAAACCGCTCGCCCGGGAACCCCTCCACGGTCACCGGGACCTTCATCCCGGGTCGCACCCGACCCAGCGCGGCCTCCGGGATGTAGACGACCAGCTCCAGAGTCTGGAGATCCATCAGCTGCAGCACCCGGGTCCCAGGGGCCACCCGCTCGCCGGGCTCCACCGCCCGCAACGCCACGATCCCTCCCTGTGGAGCGAGAAGCTGGAAGCGGGCGCGGCGGGCTTTCAGGGCCTCCAGGGCCGCCTCCGCTTGCCGCAAGCGTGCCCGCGCGGCTTCCCGCTGCTCCGGCGAGGCACCCGCCCGGAGGGCCGCCTGCTGCGCCCGGGCGGCCTCCAACGCGGCCTCCGCGGCCCGATACCGCCCCTCCGCCTCCACCACCTGCGCCCGCAACGCGATCGGATCCCGGATCACCGCATCCAAGTATTCCAGGAGGGCACGGCTTCCATCGTAGGCGGCGCCGGCCCGGTTGACCTCCGCCCAGGCGGACCAGTAAGCATAGGCCGCGTCCCGCACCTCCGCAGGCAACGGCGGACGGAGAGGTGGGGGAAGCCGCTCCCACTCCCGCATCGCCGCCTCGGCCCGGCTCTTCAACCGCTCCGCGATGTCCTTCAGGGCCACCGCCTGCTCCAGCCGCGCCTGGGCCACCCGGACCTGCGCGGCGGCCACCTCCCGCTGGAGCAGGAGTTCCTGAGGCTCCCGGAGCATCGCCTGCGCGTCCTGCCAGGCCTGATAGGCGCCGTCCCGCAAGGCCTGGGCCTGGTCCACCCGCGCGGCCGCCTCCCGCAGATCTTCCTCCCGGGGCCCCGCCTCCAGGGCTTCCAGCGCGGCCCGGGCCTGCGCCACCTGGGCCTCGGCCATTCGGATCTGGGCCTCCAGAAAAGCCGGGTCCAGATCCACGAGAGGCTGCCCGGGCCGGACGACATCCCCTTCCTCCACCCGAACTTGAAGCACCCGACCGCCCTCCACCGCGATCACGTCGACCGTCCGCGCCTCCAGATAACCGGAGACCACCAGCGGCCGAGCGGCCCCCGGCCGGCAGGCGCTGAGCAGGACGAGCAACCCCAGCCACCATCCGAGGTGTTTGCGTTCGTTCATCGAAGCGCACCTCCTGACCGCGAAGGGAGTTCCGCCTCCTGCGCCGCCTGATCCACCAGCCAGAGGAACACATCCTCCAGAGAAGGCCGGATCCACTCCACGGAGATCTCCTCCAGGCCTGCCTCCTCCAGACGGCGGCGGATCTCCTCGATGGAGAGCCCCGGATCCCGGGGATAGGCGTGGATCCGGGCACCGTGGAAGGCAACGTGCTGGAAGAAGGGCCAGTCCCGCAAGAGAAGGAAAGCCCGCTCCAGCGGCGTGGCGGAGATCGCGACGATCCCCTTTGGCCCCGCCCGCTCCTTGAGCTCGAAAGGGGTTCCCTGGGCCAGCAGGCGCCCGTTGTGGATGAGCGCCAGGCGGGAGCACTGCTCCGCCTCATCCATATAATGCGTGGTGACGAAGATCGTCACCCCCCGCTCGGCCAGCTGGTAAAGCAACGCCCAGATCTCCCGGCGGGCCAGGGGGTCCATCCCCGCGGTGGGCTCGTCGAGGAACATGATCTCCGGCTCGTGGAGCAGGGCCACCGCCAGGGCCATCCGTTGCCGCCAGCCTCCCGCCAGGTGACGGACCAGACGCCGGGACTGCCCGGCCAGATCCAGCCGCTCCAGCAACATCGGGATCCGCTCCCGGAGCCGTTGGGCGGGCAATCCATAAGCGGCCCCATAAAACCGCAGCGTCTCCTCCACGGAGAGATCCGGATACAGGCTGAACCGCTGGCTCACGTAACCGATGCGCGGGCGGATCCGCGCGGTCTCCCGGGTGGCATCATGCCCGAGCACCCACGCCCGGCCCTCCGTGGGCTCCAGCAGCCCCAGCAGCATGCGGATGGTGGTGGTCTTCCCCGCCCCGTTCGGCCCCAGGAAGCCGAAGATTTCCCCCCGCCGGACCTCAAAGGAGACGTGATCCACAGCGGTGAACGCGCCGAACCGCCGGGTTAAGCCCTCCGCTCGGACCACCACCTCAGCCACGGCCTCCCTCCCGACGCATCAGGTAGGCGAACACCTCCTCCAGACGCGGAGGGACCCAGCGGGCCTCCTGAACCTCGATCCCCGGAAGCGCCCGCAGCGCTGCGACGAGCTCGGAAAGGGCCACTCCGTCCTCCCGGACCACCGCCCGCACCCGATCCCCCAGGACCACAGCCTCCAGAACCGCCGGATGGGCCGCCAGGGCCGCCTGGGCCCGCAGGACCGGCTGAGCGAGGATCTCGATCACCGGATGGCGGAACGAAGATCGCAGCCTCCCTGGCATGTCCACCGCCAGCATCCGCCCCTGGTGCATCAGGGCGACCCGGGTGCAGCGCTCCGCCTCATCGAGATACGGCGTGGTGACGACGATGGTCACCCCCCGCATATGGAACTCGCTGAGCAGATCCCAGAGCTCCCGCCGCGACAGCGGGTCCACCCCCGTGGTGGGCTCGTCCAGGAGCAGCAAGCGGGGCCGGTGGACCATCGCCCCGATCAGGGCCAGCTTCTTCTGCATGCCCCCGGAGAGCTGCGCCGCCCGGCGATCCAGGAACGGCTCCAGGCGGGCGAAGCCCAGCATCCGCCGGATCCATTCGGGGTCCCGCGATCCATACATCGTCGCAAAGAAAGATAGGTTCTCGCGGACCGTGAGATCTCCATAGAGGCTGAAGCTCTGGGGCATGTAACCCAGGGATCGACGGATCCGCTCGGGCTCGCGCAGCAGATCCCGCCCTAGCACCCGGATCGTCCCCGCGTCCGGCCGCAGGACCCCGGCGAGGAGACGCAGCAGCGTGGTCTTCCCCGCCCCGTCCGGCCCAATGATCCCGAAGATCTCTCCGTCCTCCACCACGAACGAGAGATCCCGGAGGGCATGCACCGCCCCGAATCGTTTCTCCAGATGTTCGACCCACACCGCTTCGCCAGCCATAACCTGCTGAAGCCGCGATATTGATCTTCCTGTGAGAGGGGCTTTCGCCCCGAACCCTTCGTCTCCGATGACGCAGGGGGTCGCGGCGGAAGCCGCTCCTACTCCAGCCGCTTCCGGAAGCGGCGGGCCGCCAGGCCCATGGCCGCTACCCCGAACAGGAGGAGCGCAACAGTCTCATCCCACAACGGCTCGATGCCTACCCCTTTCACGATGATGCTGCGCAGGATCACCAGCATGTAGCGGAGAGGGATCAGATAACTGATCCACTGAAGGACCTGAGGCATCGCTTGAATGGGAAAGAGAAGGCCGGCCAGGAAAATGGAAGGCAGGAGGAGGAAATAGGTCAGCAACATCGCCTCCCGCTGCGTGGAGGCCACCGTGGAGATCAGCAGCCCCAGCCCCAGGGAGGAAAGCAAGAACAACCCGGAGAGGGCCAGGAGCAGGCCCAGGTTCCCCCGGAAGGGCACCCGGAACCAGAGGGCCCCCAGGGTCAGGATGATGGCGAAATCGATGTAGGCGATCAGGACGTAAGGGGCCACCTTCCCCACCACCAGCTCGACCGGCCGGATGGGCGTGACGATGAGCTGCTCCATCGTCCCCTGCTCCCGTTCCCGGACGATGGCCTGGGCCGTGAGGAGCATGGTGAGGAACTGAAGGATGGCACCGATCAGGCCCGGGATCATATAGTTGGCGCTGCGCATCTCCGGGTTATACCAGACCCGGGGACGTGGATCCAGGCCGGGCATCCGCCGGGGATCCAGGTTCAGCGTCCGCCGGAGGATCTGCGTGGAGTGGTTCTGGGCGATGGAGAGGGCCGCCGCGTAGGCATTGCTGGCCACCGCGGGGTCGCTGCCGTCGATGATCAGCCCCACCGTGGCCAGGCGGCCGGCCAGGACATCCGCCCCGTATCCCTTCGGGATCAGCAGGGCCGCCTGGGCGATCCCTGCATCCAGCAGCCGCGCCAGATCCTCCTGTCGCTCCACATAGCCGATGATGCGAAAGACATCCACCGCCCGATAGGTGTCCACCAGCTCCTGGCTCTGGGGAGTGCGATCCCAGTCCAGGACCACCATGGGCACGTGCTTCACATCGGTGGTCGCCGCATAGCCCAGCAGGAAGAGCTGGACCACGGGGATCATGAACATCACCGCCAGGGTGCGGGGATCCCGCACGATGTGCAACACTTCTTTGTAGATCACCGCCCCGATGCGCTGGAACATCCCAGCCTTCATCTCCCGAAGGAGGATCACACCCAGCAGAGGCGTAGCGGCGCGGCACCCATGCTGTTGGTCAAGTTGGGGGCGAAAAATTTTTCGCCTCTCCTCCCGCCGAGCCTTCCCCGGCCTCTGGGTTCAGGATCCCATGCAGATACACCTCCAGGGCCTCCATGAACAGCTGGCGGGCCGGCACCGGGGATCGGAGACGCAGCAAATGGCTCAGGAGAGCCTGCGAGAGGAAAAGGCCCATGAAGAGACGGGCGCTGATCCGCGGGTCCAGCGGACGCACCCTCCCTTTGGCCTGCTGCGCGGTCAAATAAGCCGTGATGGCCTCCAGGCCCGGGCGGATCGCCCGATTGACGAAGATCCGTCGGATCCGGCCGTTGCGGATCGCCTCGGGCAACAACAACCGCAGCGCCGCCATCCTCGCTGGATCCTCATACAGGGAGAGCCCGATCCGCATCACCTCGGCGAGGAACTCCCGAGGCGGGGCCCCCCGCATCTCCCGGGCCATGCGCCGCAGGGGGAGGATGAAAGACTTGGCCTCCACCACCGCCTGGAAAAGATCCTCCTTGTTCCGGAAATACCAGTAGATCAGGCCCGGTGAGATCCCGGCCTCCCGGGCGATCTCCCGGTTCGAGGTCCCCCGGAAGCCCTTGCGAAGGAAAACCCGGAAGGCAGCCTCGATGATCCGCTGACGCATGGCCTCCCGGTCTCGGCTCCGGCGACGATCAGATCCCTGACCCATCCCCTCCCCCGTTGAATTCATGAGTGAGCTCAGGCCGGAGACAGCTCGTGGGCCCTCCAGGCTCCTCAGGATGTTCAAAATTGATTGATCGATCAATCAATATAGTAACCCATATCGAGCCTTGGGTCAAGAAGCCCCCCAGGTATGGGAAAAGGAAGGGGCCGGGAGGGCATCCGGGGTTCCTCCCGGCCCTCGAACGAAGGCCTTGCCTCGAGGTCAGCAATCTCCGCCGGGCTTCCCCCACCGCCCCAGGATGTCCAGAACCGGACGGGCCTCGTCGGATCCGGACGGCGTATAGGAGGAAAGCCCGGCGAGCCCGATGAGAACCATCATCCCCCAGCGGGCCGCTGGGAGGCGGCTTAGCCCCTGAAGCAACCCGCCCGCTTCAAGGAAGAGGGGATATAGCTTATGGACCCATACCGGGATGGCCAGAAGGAACTCCCTCCATGCCAGCGCGAGCCCCAAGCCGATCAGGAGGAAGAGCAAGAAAGCCCCCCGGCTTTCCCATGCGGCGACCCGCCGGATCCGTCGCATCACCCGCAGGGAGAGGTCAGGAGGAGGAGGCGCTGGGGGAGCCGCTCGAAGCCAGGCGTCGGCCATGCGGGCAGCCTCCCACAGGGTCTGACAGGCCGGGCAGAGCATCCGATGAGCCTCCCACTCCCGGGCCTCAGAGCCCGTGAGCCCACCCTCCAAGAGATCGATCATCCGCTCGCGAAACCGGTCACAGGTCATGGCCTCCTCCGGATGCAGACGGATCCCTTCCGTTCAGAGCACCGGCGAGGAGATGGGGTTTGAGCAGCTCGGCCAAGCGGAGGCGGGCCCGATGGAGACGAACGCGGACGGTCCCCGGCTGCAGGCCCAGGATGGAAGCGATCTCCTCGCACGAGCGCTCATGCCAGTAATACAGGATCAGGACGGCGCGTTCCTCCGGTTTCAGCTGGCCCAGGGCCTCCCGCAGGCATGCCTCCTGCTCCTGACGTTCCACCAGCGCGTCCGGTCGGGCTTCCTCTGGCGTCTGGGGCTCCGGGTGCACGTCCTCGAGAGGGAGAACGGGACGCCGGGCGCGAATCCGGTCGATGCAGTAGTGGGCCGCGATCGACAGGATCCAGGAGGCAGGCCGGTGCGCCGGATCATACGCATGGAGCCGGCGATAAATCCGGAGGAAGACCTCCTGGGTGGCATCCTCGGCTTCGTGGGGATCCCCCAGCATGCGATAGCACAGGTTGTAGATGGGGCGGGTGTAGGCGGCCACCAGCCGCTCAAAGGCGTTCAGATCCCCATTGCGAGCAGCCAGGATCCAGTCTCGTTCGCCCTCCGACGAGCCCTGGACGCCCATCCCTCCCCCTCGCTTTGGCTTTCGACCCCATCTTCCTCTACGAGGAAGAGCGTTCTCCAGTTACAGGTCGCGCCGGACGATGTAGGGCAACTGCTCGCAGTTGCCCCGGAAGGGAAGAGCCCAGGGCTAATCGAAGAGCAAGTGGGCGATCCACCCGGCCAGAAGGGGCATGAACAGGGTGGAGATCAGACGTGCCATCATCAGGCGCGGGCCCAGGAGGGCGAACTCCAGTGGCAGCCGGGTGAGGGACCAGAGGGACCAGGCGGTGACGAAGGCGACCACCGCGCCGATGCCGGCTCCGGCCCGATAGAGCATCGCGACCAGGGGGAAGGAGACGAAGGGCCCGCCGGGGATCAGCATCCCCACCCCACTGGCGATCAGGATCCCTCGCCAGCCCGAGCTGGGCCCCAGCCACCGCGCGATCGCTTCACGGGGGATCAGGACCTCTGAGAAGCCGATGACGATGAAGATCCCGAGGAAGAGCGGGAGGAAGTCGCGCACGGCCCGCCCCACCCCCCGCCATCCGGCCGCCGCCACCTCCCCGCCCCGCGCATAGGCCACCCCCACCATCCCCACCGCGAGGATCAGCACCACAGCGGTCCCGACATCCATAGGGATCCCCCTTTTCTTCATATGCGATCTGGCTCCCTCAGGGCGGAATTCCTCACGCACTGCGCTTCCGGGCGTAGTGCTCTTGCAGGCTCATCACCGTGAAGTCCCGCTCGCGAATGGCCCGGATGGCCTGGACGGCGGCGGCGGCGGCGGAGAGGGTGGTGAGCAACGGCACCCCGTAGCGCACAGCCGCCTGGCGGATCCGCATGCCGTCGGTGTAGGCCCGCGGCCCCAGGGGGGTGTTCAGGATCAGCTGCACCCGCCCCTCCCGGATGGCGTCCACCACGTGGGGGGAGCCCTCGCTCACCTTATTCACCACCTCCACCGGCAATCCCACCCGTCGCAGGGCCTCCGCCGTGCCCCGCGTGGCCATCAGTCGGAAGCCCAGGCGATAGAAATCCCGGGCGATCTTCAACACGTTCCCTTTGTCGAAATCGTTCACCGAGAGCAGCACCGTGCCACCGAGGGGTAAAGCATCCCCAGCCGCCATCTCCGCCTTGGCGAAGGCGTGGCCGAAGGTCTCCGCCCAGCCCATCACCTCGCCGGTGGATTTCATCTCAGGGCCCAGGATGGCGTCCGCACCCGGCAGCTTGCGGAACGGAAGGACCGCCTCCTTGACGAAGAACGCCCGAACCTCCGGCGAACGGGTGAAGCCGATCTCCTCTAAGGACTGCCCCAGCATCACCCGGGTGGCGATGCGGGCCAGGGGAACCCCGGTGGCTTTGCTGATGAAGGGTACGGTGCGGGAGGCCCGCGGGTTGGCCTCCAGGACGTAGACGATGTCGTCCTTGATGGCGAACTGGATGTTGATCAGCCCCCGCACCCCCAGGGCCAGGGCGATCCGCTCGGTGTATTCCTCGATGATCTGGAGGTGATAGCGGGAGATCTTGTAGGGCGGCAGCACGCAGGCGGAATCTCCGGAGTGCACCCCGGCTTCCTCGATGTGCTGGAGGATGCCCCCGATGACCACGTGCTTCCCATCCGCCACCGCGTCCACCTCGGCCTCGTAGGCATCTTCCAGGAAGCGATCGATCAGCACCGGTCGCTCCGGAGAGACCCACACCGCTTCGGCCATATAGGCCTTCAAGGTCTCCTCATCGTAACAGATGGCCATGGCCCGCCCGCCCAGGACATAGCTGGGCCGGACCAGAACCGGGTAGCCGATGCGCCGGGCGACCTCAAGGGCCTCCTCGACGGACGTCGCCGTCCCATGCTCCGGCTGAGGGATGTCCAGGTCCCGCAACAGGGCGCTGAACCGCCCTCGATCCTCCGCCAGGTCGATGGCGTCGGGGGAAGTGCCCAGGATGGGCACCCCGGCGCGGTGCAGGGGCATGGTGAGGTTGAGGGCCGTCTGCCCCCCGAACTGCACGATGACGCCGAGGGGCCGCTCCCGCTCAACGATGTTCAGCACATCCTCCAGGGTCAACGGCTCAAAATACAGGCGATCCGAGGTGTCGTAGTCCGTGCTCACCGTCTCCGGGTTGGAGTTCACCATGATCGATTCGATCCCCAGCTCCCGTAGGGCGAAGGCGGCCTGGCAACAGCTGTAATCGAACTCGATCCCCTGCCCGATGCGGTTGGGGCCGCTGCCGACGATCACCACCTTGGGGCGATCCGTCGGCGGAGCCTCATCGCTCTCCTCGTAGGTGCTGTAAAGATAGGGCGTGTAAGCCTCGAACTCCGCCGCGCAGGTGTCCACCTGGGCGTAGCGCGGGCGGATGCCCAGGGCTTCCCGGCGGCGGCGGACCGCCTCCTCCGTGCAGCCGAAGAAGGCCGCCAGCTGGGCGTCCGAGAACCCCTCCCGCTTGGCCTGGCGCAACAGGCTTGCCGGGACTGTGGCCAGGGTGTAGCGGCGCAGCTCCCGTTGCCGCTCGACCAGCTCGGCCATCTGAACGACGAACCAGGGGTCGTATCCGGTGAGGGCGGCGACCTCCTCGACCGGCATTCCAGCCATCAGGGCGTCGTGGACGGCCCGCAGACGATCCGGGTTCGGGCAGGCCAGGGCGGCCCGCAGATCGGAGGGCCGCCGCTCCGGCGGGAATCCCTCAAAGCCCTTCGCCCCGATCTCCAACCCCCGCATCGCCTTCTGGAGCGCCTCCTTGAAAGTCCGCCCGATAGCCATCACCTCCCCCACGGATTTCATCTGGGGGCCGAGGGTCGGATCGGCGCCGGGGAACTTCTCGAAGGCCCACCGGGGGATCTTCACCACCACGTAATCGATGGCCGGCTCGAAAGCGGCCACCGTGCGCCGCGTGATCTCGTTGCGGAGCTCGTCCAGGGTGTAGCCCACTGCGAGGAGTGCGGCGATCTTGGCGATGGGAAAGCCCGTGGCCTTGGAGGCCAGGGCGGAGGAGCGGGAGACCCGCGGGTTCATCTCGATGACCCGCATCCGGCCATCGCGGGGATTCACGGCGAACTGGACGTTGGAGCCGCCGGTCTCTACCCCCACCGCGTGCATCACCGCCCGGGCCCAGTCCCGCATGCGCTGATACTCCTTATCCGTGAGGGTCTGGGCCGGGGCCAGGGTGATGGAGTCCCCGGTGTGTATGCCCATGGGGTCCAGGTTCTCGATGGAGCACACCACCACGAAGTTGTCGTGGCGATCCCGCATCACCTCCAGCTCGAACTCCTTCCAGCCCAGAAGGGACTCCTCGATGAGGGCCGAGCCGACGGGGCTGAGGCGCAGCGCCAGATCCACGCGATCGATCAGCTCCTCCCGGGAACGGGCGACGCCGGCCCCGGTGCCGCCCAGGGTGAAGGAAGGGCGGATGAGCACCGGGTAGCCCACCTGCTCGGCGAAGGCCAGCGCCTCCTCCACGGAGCGGGCCAGGACACTGCGGGGGACCTCCAGGCCGGCTTTCTCCATCGCCTCTTTGAAGGCGAGGCGGTCCTCCGCGATGCGGATCGCCTGAGGGGAGGCGCCGATGAGCTCCACCCCGTAGCGCGCCAGGACCCCCTGTTCGTGCAGCGCCATAGCCAGGTTCAGGGCGGTCTGGCCGCCCAGGGTGGGGAGCAACGCGTCCGGGCGCTCCCGGGCGATGATCCGCTCGAGGATCTCCGGGACCAGGGGCTCGATGTAGGTGGCATCAGCCATCTCGGGGTCGGTCATGATAGTGGCCGGGTTGGAGTTGACCAGGATCACCCGATAGCCTTCCCGCCGCAGGACCTTGAGGGCCTGGGTCCCCGAATAGTCGAACTCGGCCGCCTGGCCGATCACAATCGGCCCGGAGCCGATGACCAGGATGGAGCGGATGTCGGTGCGCCGCGGCATCCGGATTCCCACCTCGCTTCACAAATGGGCGGGCGTTTCCCAAAGCCCGCCCCTGTATAGACAAAAGAGTTCGGGGCTAAAGCCCCTCCTACAGAAAGAAAATGCAGCGAGATAACTTCCTGTATTTTCCTGTAGCGCTGTAACGGAAGCCTTCATGTCGAAAGCGAAAGTGCTGGGTTTGGAAGGATACCGACGTTAGCGTCCTAACTTCTCCACCCATTGATCGAAGATGGGGTCTGCGTCGTGGGGGCCGGGGTTGGCCTCCGGATGGTATTGCACGGAGAACACCGGTCGATCCCGCAGCGCCAGCCCCTCCACCGTCCCGTCGTTCAGATTGAGATGGGTGATCACCACCTGATCCGGGTTCAGGGTGTCGGGGTCCACAGCGTAATTGTGGTTCTGGGCGGTGATCTGGACCCGACCGGTGGTCCGGTCCAGGACCGGGTGGTTGCTCCCGTGGTGGCCGAAGGGGAGCTTGTAGGTGCGGGCGCCGATGGCCCGGGCGATCAGCTGATGGCCCAGGCAGATGCCGAAGAGCGGGATCTCCGCCTCGAGGAGCTGGCGCACGATCCCCACGATTTCCGGCAGCCCCGCCGGATCCCCCGGTCCGTTGGAGAGGACGATCCCATCGGGCCGCAGGCGGAGGGCCTCCGCCGCGGGCGTGTAGGCGGGCACGACCGTGACCCGGCATCCTCGATCGACCAGCCGCCGGAGGATGGAGCGCTTGACGCCGAAGTCATACACCACCACGTGGCGCCGTCGCTCGGGATCCGGCTGGAAGCCATGGGGCTGCCAGCGGCCGGACCCCTGTATCCATTCGTAGGGAGCGGCGCAGGTCACCTCGCGGACCGTATCCCGGCCCTCCAGCCCTTCCCAGGCCCGCGCCATCTCCACCAGCGTCTCGGGGTCCACCCCCTCTGTGGAGAGGGCCGCCTTCATCGCTCCTTTCTCCCGGATCCGCCGGGTCAGGGCGCGGGTGTCGACCTCGCACAGGCCGGGCACGCCATGGCGGGCGAGATACTCCTCCAGGCTCTCCTTCGCCCGCCAGTTGGAGACCACCGGGCTTAAGGCGCGGACGATGAAGGCGGCGACCTGGGGGCGATCGCTTTCCACGTCTTCATCGTTCACCCCCACGTTGCCAATGTGGGGACACGTCATCACCACCATTTGGCCCCGATAAGAAGGATCGGTGAGGATCTCCTGATAGCCGGTCATCGCGGTGTTGAAAACCACCTCCCCCACCACGGTGGCCCGCGCCCCGAAGGCCCGCCCGATCAAGACTGTCCCATCCTCCAGTGCCAGAACTCCCTGCATCCGGATCTCCCCTTCCGTTCTCCGATGCCATATCCGGTCTTGTGCTCCATGGAGCGATTTGAGGGAATATCTTAACCATGGGCCGGATCCCCGTCAAGACGCCCTGGGGAAGTCGTCCACTATACGAGTGAGGGCACGAACCCACGCATGGGGTATGCCCGAGGCTCCGGAGGTCGGAGTCGTGCCTTCATCTTTCAGATTCGGGGACGGCCCCTCTTGCGATCCGTGGTATAATCTTGCGAAATCCTTCACGGAGTGGGCGGGATGGAGGCCGGACCGGTCCGCTGGGTCTCGTTCACCCATGTGTTTTTGGACTGTGACGGGACGCTGGTGGATGTGGAGGGGATCGTGGAGCTGGCCCGGCGACGGGGCCAGGCGACAGCGGTGGCCGCCCTCACGGAGGCCGCGATGTCCGGCCATCTCCCCCTGGAGGCGATCTACGAGCAACGCCTTGCGCTGATCCGCCCGACCCGCGCGGAGATCCGGGAGCTGATCCGCATCTACCGGGATCATCTCCTTCCTGACGTCCCGCTGGTGATCCACGCGCTTCACGCCTGTGGGATCTCCGTGCATCTGGTCAGCGGCGGCCTGGAGGACGCGGTGCGGGGGCTGGGGCGTTTCCTGGGCATCCCCGCCCAGCGCATCCACGCCGTCCGCCCGCGCTACGATCCTTTCGCCGGCGCGTGGTGGCGGGGGGAGGAAGGGCCGGCGGTCGGCGTGGATCCTTCCCCCCTGATCGCCCAGGGCGGGAAGGCTCGCCTGCTTCAGGGATTTCGGGCGCCGGGGCGGCGCCTGATGCTGGTGGGGGATGGGATCACCGATCTGGCCGCCCAGGAGGCGGTGCATCTCTTCGTGGGGTTCGGTGGGGTGTTCCCCCGGGCCGTCGTCGCGGAAGGGGCCGACGTCTACATCCGGTGCCCGCGTCTGGCGCCCATCCTCCCCCTGGCGCTCTCCCCCGAACGCGCCCGGGCCCTGCAGGGAACCCCGGCGGAGGAAACCCTGCGGGAAGGCCTGCGGGCTTTCCAGAACGGCGAGGCCCGCTTTCGAGATCCTGTCCGTCATGAACGGTTCCTTCAGGCGTGGCACGCGCTGTAAGCCGAAATTCATTTCGGCATCCCGAGTTGTAGGAGCGGCTTTCGCCGCGACCCATCATGGGATCGAAAGCCGAGGTTCGGGGTAATCACCTAACCCTGGCATGGCGAGGTAGCTTGAGCCTTGGTGTAAGAGCGGCTTCCGCCGCGAACCCCGGTATCATCGAAGACAAAGGGGTCGGGGCGAAAGCCCCCCTACCGGAGGCATAAGGAGGTGGATCCCGTATGGAAGAGGCGCCGATGCTCTTCATCCCCGGCCCGACGTATGTCCCGGAGGAGGTCGCCCGGGCGCAGGCCCGGCCGATGATCGGCCACCGCAGCCGAGAGTTCACCGCTTTGTTCGAGCGGCTGATCCCGCGCCTGCAGGCGATCTTCCGCACGCGCGGGCGGGTGTTCTTCGTCGCCGCCTCCGGCACCGGCCTGTGGGAGGCCGCGATCCGCAACCTGGTGCGCCGGAAGGTCCTCTGCCTGATCAACGGCGCCTTCGGGGAGCGCTGGCATCAGGTGGCGCTGGCCAACGGGAAAGAAGCAGTCGCCCTCTCCGTGGCCTGGGGGCAGGCCATCCGGCCTGAGCAGGTTGTGGAGGCCCTCTCCGCTCACCCCGACGCCGAGGCCATCACCGTCGTGCACAACGAGACCTCTACGGGGGTGATGAACCCCCTGGCGGAGATCGCCACGGCGGTGCGCCAGGCCTTCCCGGACGTGCTGATCCTGGTGGACGCGGTCTCCTCCCTGGGCGGGGCGCCCCTGGAGACCGATGCCTGGGGCCTGGATTTCGTCCTCACCTCCTCTCAGAAATGCCTGGCCCTGCCCCCGGGGCTGGCCTTCTGCGCCGTGTCGGAGCGGGCGATGGAGAAGGCGAAGGAGGTGCCCCATCGGGGCTACTATTTCGACCTGCTCACCATGGCGCGTTACGCGGACCGGGGGGAGACGCCGGCCACGCCCGCCATCTCCCTGCTCTTCGCCGCCGACCGGCAGTTTGACCATATCCTAAAGGAAGGGCTGGAGGCCCGCTGGGAGCGCCACCGCCGCATGGCGGAACGGGTGCAGGCCTGGGCCTCAGAGCGGTTCGCCCTGTTCGCCGAGGACGGCCACCGCTCCTGGACGCTGACCTGCGTGTCCAACACCCGGGGGATCGACATCAGCGCCCTGAACGAATTCCTGCGCCGGCGGGGCAAGGTGATCTCCTCCGGCTACGGCCCGTTGAAGGGGAAGACCTTCCGCATCGCCCACATGGGGGAGATCCAGCTCCACCACATCGAGGCGCTGCTAACGGATATCGATGAATGGCTCGCTGCGAAGTGAGGAGGGACCCGCAGATGTGGCGCATCGCGTTGACGGACCCGCTGGACGATGAAGGGCTGGCGCTGCTGCGCGCGGACCCCGAGGTGGAGGTGCTGGAGGCCCGACGGCCCTCGCCGGAGACGCTGCGGGAGCTGGTCCGGACCTGCGACGCGCTGATCGTGCGCAGCGGGGTCCGGCTGGACGCGAAGGTGCTGGAGGCGGCGGAGCGGCTCCGGGTGATCGCCCGGGCGGGCATCGGCGTGGACAACATCGACCTGGAGGCGGCCACGCAAAGGGGGATCCTGGTGATGAACACGCCCGCGGCCAGCACGGTGGCCGTGGCGGAACACACCTTCGCGCTGCTGCTGGCCCTCCTTCGCAAGATCCCCCCGGCCTGGCTCTCCCTGCGGGAGGGCCGCTGGGAGCGGGAGCGCTTCCTCGGGGTCCAGCTGGCGGGCAAGACGATGGGGTTGCTGGGGTTGGGGCGGATCGGGACGGAGGTGGCCCGCCGGGCCCGCGCCTTCGAGATGCACGTGATCGCCTTTGATCCCTACATCCCTGAGGAGCGGGCCGCGGCCTTGCAGATCGAGCTGGTGCCCGATCTCGACGAGCTCTACGCCCGGTCTGACATCCTGAGCCTTCACGTTCCGCTCACCCGGGAAACCCACCGCATGCTCAACCGGGCGGCCTTTGAGAAGATGAAGCCCGGGATCTACGTGGTGAACACCGCTCGAGGCGCCGTGATCGATGAGGAGGCGCTCTTAGAGGCCTTGAACGCCGGTCGTGTCGCCGGGGCGGCCTTGGATACCTTCAGTGAGGAGCCGCCGCGCTCGCCGATCCTGCAGGCCCTGATCGCTCACGAACGGGTGCTGGCGGTGCCCCACCTGGGGGGCAGCACCCGGGAGGCCCAGCGCCTGATCAGCCGGCAGATCGCCCAGCAGGTGCTGGACGCCCTGCGGGGACGGGATTTCCGCAACGTGGTGAACCTCCCCTTCCCGGAGGGAGCCGACTATCGCGCCCTGGCTCCCTATATGCGCCTGGCGGAGGTGCTGGGAAGCCTGCAGATGCAGCTCGTGCGGGGGCGCATCCATCAAGTGGAGATCGATGTGCGGGGGGAGGAGCTGCGCTCGGTGATCCGGCCGCTGGGGGTGGCGTTGCTGAAAGGGCTGCTCACCCCTATCCTGGGGGACACGGTGACCTTCGTGAACGCCCCCGTGCGGGCCCAGGAGCACGGCATCCGCATCGTGGAGGCCCCCCAGCCAATCCTGGGGGCCTACGCCCAGGCCATCGCCTGCCGGGTTCTCTCCACCAAAGAGGCGCGGCTGATCGTCGGTGCCCTGTTCGCCGGGGAGCCTCGCATCGTCCAGGTGGATGCCTTCCCGATGGAGGCGCTGCCCCGCGGGGCCCTGCTGGTCATGCGCAGCCGCGACGTGCCCGGGGTGATCGGCCGGGTGGGGACGCTCCTGGGTCAGCACGGGATCAACATCGCCGAGTGGCGCCTGGGGCGAGACCGACCGGGTGGGACGGCCCTGTCGTTCATTAATCTGGACAGCCCGGCCCCGGAGGCCGTCTTAGAGGCCCTGCGCCGGATGCCGGAGATCGAAGACGTGCGCCAGGCCTTCCTGCCGGAGAGCATGGTAATCCGGGGATGATCCCAGGCGATCCTTCGCGCGAGGGAACCCAGATGCTGCGCCCGGAAGATCGCATCCTGGTCACGGATCTGTATGAGCTGACCATGGCCCAGGCCTACTGGGCCCATGGAGTCACTGGCCAGGCCACCTTCAGCCTGTTCGTGCGGGATCTCCCGCCGGAGCGAGGCTTTCTGGTGGCAGCCGGCCTGGAGGATGTGCTCCGCTTCCTGGAAGATTTCCGCTTCCCCCCGGAAGCCCTGGCGTATCTGGAGTCCACCGGGATCTTCGCCCGCCCCTTCCTGGATTACCTCGCCGAGCTGCGTTTCACCGGGGACGTGTGGGCGGTCCCGGAGGGGACGCTGGTGTTCGCCCAGGAGCCGATCCTGGAGATCACGGCGCCCATCATCCAGGCCCAGATCGCGGAGACCTATGTGATCAACCAGGTGCACCTGCAGACGATGATCGCCACCAAGGCCGCTCGCTGCGTCGCGGCCGCCCGGGGGCGAGGGGTGGTGGATTTCGCCCTGCGGCGGACGCACGGGGTGGACGCCGGGCTGAAGGTCGCCCGCTGCTCGTATCTAGTGGGCTTCCAGGCCACCAGCAACGTCCTGGCGGGCAAGGTCTACGGGATCCCCATCACGGGGACCATGGCCCACTCGTTCATTATGGCCTTTCCGGAAGAAGAGGAAGCCTTCCGGGCCTTCGCGGAGACCTTCCCGGAGCGGGCGATCTTCCTCATCGACACGTATGACACGCTGGAGGGGGCCCGTCGGGCCGCCCGGGTGGGCCGGGAGCTGCGGGAGCGAGGGCGTCGCCTGCTCGGGGTGCGCCTGGACAGCGGGGATCTGCTTGCCCTCAGCCGGGAGGTGCGCCGCATCCTGGACGAGGCGGGCCTTCCCGAGGTGCGGATCCTGGCCAGCGGGGGGCTGGATGAATACCGCATCGAGGCGCTGGTGGGGGCCGGTGCGCCCATCGACGCCTTCGGGGTGGGGACCCGGATGGGGGTTTCGGAGGACTGGCCGTGGCTGGACATGGCCTACAAGCTGGTGGCCTATGAGGGCCGTCCGGCCCGCAAATTGAGCCCGGGCAAGGCGTCCCTTCCCGGCCCGAAGCAGGTTTTCCGGTTTTACGATGGGGAGGGGAAGATGAAGGAGGATATCCTGGCGCTGCGGGAGGAGCGGATCGAAGGGGGGACGCCGTTGCTGGAGAAGGTTATGGAGGGCGGGCGTCTGCTCCGCCCCCATCCGGCCCTGGCCGAGCTGCGGGAACGGTTTCGGGAGGCGTTCGGGCGGCTGCCGGAGCCCTACAAGGCCTTGCGGGAGGCCCCTCGCTATCCGGTGCGCCTCAGCCCCGGCTTGGAGGCCCTGGCGAACACGTTGACTGCTCCGAGGGAGGCGTTAGGAGAGAGCTGAACGGCCTTTTCACGCCGATTGAAAATCGGCCTCTCCAGGCACTCCGCGCCCGGCGTCGGCCTCCGCCGACGCAGCAAATGCCTCTTCGGTCGGCGTAGGCCGACCATCGGCCGAAGGCCTCTCAAGGTCGAATTCACTCGACGCACAGGCCAACCGCCAGCCGAAGCCTCACGCCGATTGAAATCGGCCTCCCCAGGCGCTCCGCGCCCAGCGTCGGCCTCCGCCGACGCAAAAGAACACACTCCCGGTCGGCGCAGGCCGACCGTCGACCGAAGGCCTCTCAAGGTCGAATTCATTCGACGCTCGATTCAGCGCCCTGCGCCTCCTCTGCCAGCCTCTCGAGCAGCGCCCACAGCTCCCCATCCGCCACCGCCCCTTCCACCAGCGTAAGGGCCTGCTCATCGATGGCATCCAGGGCCAGCCCCCGGCGCAAGGCCTGCGGATCCCGCTCCCCCGCCCGCAGCCGCCTCAGGGCCTCCGCCAGCGGGGCGGAGGGCGTCGTGGTAGGTCTTCCAAGCGGCGTGGATGGGGCCAAAGCGGGGGACCAGATCTTTTACCGCTTCCAGCAGGGCGGCGAGGACGGCCCGACCTAACGCCCGGATCGAATCGCAGGACCGATCTCGCATTCACGCCTCCTTTCCGGCGTGGGAGCCGCGCGGCCACCAGCCTTCCGAAAGGCGCATGAGTTTCTACGATACCAATGATATCATCTTGTGAGGATGGCTGAGTGCCTAACCGAGAGCCTGCAGGACCTGTAGGGCAACTGCGCGCAGTTGCCCAGGCGGATGCCCCTTTGCTATACTCCTGCTGTCACCGAGGTCACGATCTCAGGCAGATCGATCAGACTTTTGCGGAGGCTCTCCGATGTCCACCGAACCGATGTCCGGCGCGCCCTCCCCGGCGCCCCTCTCCCAGAGAGATCAGCTCCTGGCCATCCTGCCCTGGTGGATCTGGTTCGTGGGGCTGGCGGCGTTCTTCGTCCAGGACCTCCATCCGCTGGCCCGACGGCACGCCCTCTGGGGGATGGGCTACAACCTGGCCCTCAGCGTGGTGTTCGGATGCTGCCCGTTGCTGTTCATAACGATCGCCGGGGTTTCCAGGAGCGAAGCGCTCCAGTCCCTCTCGGTCCTGGGAGGCCTCGCGGCCGCCTGCTTGGTGTCCCTCCTGTGGGCGGGAGTTGCCCTCCTGAACACCTACGCCGTGCTCCAGAACAAAGGGCCGTGGCTGCAGGGATAAGGAACCCGGCGCGCGATGCCCCAAAACGCAATGGGGAGGTCTGCGCGACCTCCCCATTGTCCAGTCTTCCGCGGGATCCTCTCAACGCGCAGGGGGGGCTCCGGAGGGCGCCGGCTCGCTGAGGTTGAGGACGCTGATGCGGGCGGCGATCTGACGGGCGATGTCCCGCATGGCCTGGGCGGCCGGGCTGTCGGGGTGGGCGATCACGAGGGGCCGCCCCGCATCCCCACCCTCCCGCACCCGTGGGTCCAGCGGGATGCGCCCTAAGAAAGGCACTCCCATCCGCTCCGCCAGCTGGCGGCCGCCGTCCTCCCCGAAGATGGCCGTCTCCCGGCCGCAGTGGGGGCAGACGAATCCGCTCATGTTCTCCACCACCCCCAGCACGGGCACCTCCAGCCGTCGGAACATCTCCACCGCCCGTCCCACGTCGCTCAGCGAGACCGCCTGGGGCGTGGTCACCACCACCGCTCCGGTCAGGGGCACCAGCTGGGCCAGGGAGATGGCCACATCCCCGGTCCCCGGCGGCAGATCTACCACCAGGTAATCCAGCATCCCCCAGTCCACATCGGTCAAAAACTGCCGCACCGCGCTGTGGAGCATCGGGCCGCGCCAGATCACCGGCTGATCCGGAGGAAGCAGGAAGCCCATGGACATCACCCGCACTCCATAGGCTACGGCGGGGATGATCTTGTTGTCCCGCGGAGCGGGGATGCGCCGCACGCCCATCATTTCCGGGATGTTAGGGCCATACACGTCGGCGTCCATCAGCCCGACCACCGCCCCCATCCCGGCCAGGGCCACCGCCAGGTTGACCGCCACCGTGCTCTTGCCCACCCCGCCCTTGCCGCTGCCCACCGCCAGGATGTTCTTGAAGGCCAGGCCTTCGATCCCCTGCAGCCGGGCGTGGGCCGGCACCTGGGCCGACATCCGCAGATCCACCTCCCGCACCCCGGGGAGGGCCTGGAGGGCGGCGCGCACCTCCGCCTCGATGCGCTCCGTCAGGGGACAGGCCGGGGTGGTCAGCACCACCGTCAGCGAGACCCGATCGCCCTCCACCCGAACGTCCCGGACCATCCCCAGCGAGACGATATCCCGCCCCAGCTCCGGGTCGATCACCCGGCGCAGCGCCTGCATCACCTGTTCCGTTGTCGCCATTCATGCCTCCCGTTTCATTCCTTCCCAGCTTCTCACCGGGGGAGCAGACGCTCGATGAAACGCTGGACCTCCTCCTTCCACAAGCGAAAAGCCTCCGCGGCCTGCTCCGAGGGATACTCTCCTTCATACCAGAATTGGATATGAAGGTGACGGATCAGGCGGCGGAAGGGTTCCGCGAGCTCGGGGGGAAGCGCACACTGAAGGCGCCCCCCGCGTCCTCGTCCGTGCTTAGGTAAATCATCACCGCCAAGCGGGCGGCCTCGAACAAGGTGTTGAAAGCCGTTCGATAATGGCGATCCCGCCGCAGGGGAGAGACCGCCTCCTGGGCCAGGCGGGCGTAATCCTCTGCAGCCGCCAGGGTCTGCCAGACCTCTTCCGGGGATGGGACCGGCATGCCGGATAACGCCTCCTCGAGGATCTGCGGATCGCCCCAGATCAGACGGCCTGCGCGAATGGCCGGGGCCAGCCGGCCCAAGGGCTCCCCGACCCGTCGGATCACCAGATCTACCGGTAGCGGAAGATCCGCCAGGAGATCATGAAGGGCGGATCCCTCCGGCCAACCTTCTGTGAGGATCAGCAGATCCAGATCGCGGGCCACCTCCCCGGCCCAGGCCGCCGACCCGAACAGGATCACCGCCCGCAGCCCCGGGTCCGCCCGCCGCAGCCGGGCCACCGCCTCTTCCAGCACCGCCGCCATTTCGATGGCTTCCGCTTTCGCACGCACAGCCGGTCCTTTCCACGAACGCGCTCAGGAGGAAGCGCGGGCCGGCGCCTTCTCCGCCTTCTCCCCCTTCTTCGCCTTTTCCGCCTCCTTCTCCGCCAGCTCCCGGGCCCAATCCGAGGGGTGGATCTGGGCGTGGTAGGTGTCCGGCTTCAGCAGGCGCGGCAGGTCGAAGAGCAGGGATTCGTAGCGTTCATAGGCGGAGAGCTCGTAGTCGTGGTCCATCTTGATGGCGTCGAACGGACAGAACTCCGCGCAGAAGCCGCAGGACATGCAAATCGTAGCGTCGATGTAGAAGGCCTCGGGCTCCGGACGGGGACGGCCGGTCTGGGGGTCCGTGCCCCGCACGATCCAGATGCACTGGGGCGGGCAGACCTTGGCGCAGATCCCGCAGGAGGTGCACTTGATCTTGTCCTCCTGGGTGTCGTAGACCAGGAAGGGGATGTAGCGGAAGTTCTCGGGCAGCGGCAGCTTCTCCTTCGGATACTGCACGGTGAACACGCCGCGGGCCCGCGGGCCCTGGCGGGCCGGGAGATGGCGCGGCTGATAACGCCCGCCCTCGAAGAGATAGCGGACGTCCTCAAGATAGGAGTAAATAAAATGCTTCAGCGTGACGCCGAGGCCCTTGAGGATGCCGAGACCGTAGATCATCGCGCGTCGCCTCCCGCTTGCAGGCTAACGGTCGACCTCGCCCAGCACGATGTCGATGCTGCCCAGGATGACCACCACGTCGGCCACCTTGTGGCCCTTGCACATCTCGTTTAAGGCAGTGAGATTGATGAAGGAAGGCGCCCGGATGTGATAGCGATAGGGGTTGGGGCTGCCGTCGCTGACGATGTAGAAGCCCAGCTCCCCCTTCGGGTTCTCCACGCGTCCATAGGCCTGACCCGCCGGCACGCGGATCATATATTGCTTCTTGCCTGCCTGGATCTCCCCCTTGGGGATCTGATCCAGGGCCTGGCGGAGGATGCGCAGGGATTGCCACATCTCATCGATGCGGATCAAGTAGCGATCGTAAACGTCCCCGTTGTAGCGGACCGCCACGTCGAAGTCGAAGCGATCGTAGATGCTGTAAGGCTCCGCCCGGCGCACGTCGTAGGGGATGCCCGAGGCGCGCAGCACCGGCCCCGCCGTGCTGTAGGCCACCGCGAGGTCCGGCGGGAGCACCCCTACCCCCTGACAGCGCGCCTTGATCAGCTCGTTGTGGGTGAGGTAACGATCCAGCTCCTCGATGGCCCGGGGGAGGCGGTTATAAACCAGCTCCTTCGCCCGGGCGATCCAGTCGTCGGAGACGTCGTGGGCCACGCCGCCGAAGCGCATGTAATTGCACATCATCCGGGATCCCGAAGCCTCCTCGAAGAGGTCCAGGATCAGCTCCCGTTCCTCGATCGCGTAAAGGGCAGGGGTGAAGAAGGCTCCCAGATCGTTGAGAAGGAACCCGATAGCCCACAGGTGGTTCACGATCCGGGTGAACTCCGCCATGATCACCCGCAGATACTCCGCCCGCTCCGGGGGCTTGATCCCCAGCAGCTTCTCCACGGCGATGGCGTATCCCAGGTTGTTGCTCATCGAACAGATGTAGTCGAGCCGATCCGTGTAGGGCATGTTCTGGAGATACATATTGCGCTCGCCGATCTTCTCGTGGTTGCGGTGGAGGTAACCCATGACCGGCTCCAGGCGCACGATGGTCTCCCCATCCAGGGTGACCACCATGCGGAAGACCCCGTGAGTGCTGGGGTGCTGGGGGCCCATGTTGACCACCAGCCGCTCGGTGCGCAGGGTCTTCGGCTCCACCACCTCCCCCGTGTCCGCCCGGGCGAACTGCCCCATGCCGATGTAAAGCAGCTCGTCGGAGGTGTCCTCGACCTGGTCGGGATCCCAGTCCAGGGGATACTGGACGTTGTCGCGCCAGAAGACCCGATCCTCTGCCCGCACGTGATGACCGGAAGGCCATCGGCTGCTGAAGGGCTTGTGCTCCTCCTCGTAGTAAGGCTCCTTCCAGTCCTTGCGCAGGGGATGTCCGTGGAATCCCTCCCACAGCAGGATCCGCTTCAGGTTCGGGTGGCCGACGAAACGGATTCCCATCAGATCCCAGGCCTCTCGCTCCTGGAAATCCGCTCCCGGCCACACTGAGACCAGGGAGGGCACGGTGGCCCCATCCCGGGGGGTCCGGGCTTTGAACACCAGGGGGCCGCCGCCCTCGAGGCGGTAGGCGTGGTAGACCACCTCGAAATAGCCCTGCTCGATATAGTCGACCGCGGTCACGCTGGAGAGATAGCGGTAGCCCAGCTCATCCCGGATGAAGCGGGCGGCCTCCACCAGAACGTCGTTGGCGATCACCACGCCCTCGTATTCCGCGGGCTGGACGGCGTCGCCGAAGCGCTCCTTCAGGGTTGCCAGATCGCCTTTCAGCTCCGCCAGCGGAGCCGCCTTCGTCTTCGTCGGCGCACTCATCCCCACCTCCCCTGGAGGGCATGATCAGGCGAAAGGGATCCCATGGACATTGCGCACGCGCAACGTTTCCCGAGGCTCATCACGCGCCCTTCTCGGATCCCGCGGAAGCCTCCGGGGATCCTCCCTGCTGCGCGCGCAGCTCGGCCAACCGGGCGCGGATCTCCGGCAGACGTCGGGGGTCGATCAGATCCGGCCCCAGGATCGGCACCGGGATGGCTTCGGATTCCCCTTTCTGATACCAAGGAACCTCCCGCACGGACTGGCGCTCGATCTTGGCATAGAGCTTGAGCAGCCCGTGCAACAGGGCCTCCGGCCGCGGCGGACAACCCGGCACATACACGTCCACCGGGATGAACTTGTCAATGCCGGAGACCACGTTGTAGCCCTCTTTGAAGGGGCCGCCGCCCGTGGCGCAGGCGCCCATGGAGATCACGTATTTGGGCTCCGGCATCTGGTTGTAGAGGCGAACGATCTGGGGAACCATCTTCTTGGTCACAGTGCCGGAGACGATCATGAGGTCCGCCTGCCGGGGGCTGGGGCGCATCAGCTCGGATCCGAAGCGGGCGATGTCGAAGCGGCTGGCCGCCGCGCAGATCATCTCGATGGCGCAGCAGGCGAGGCCGAACATCATCGGCCAGACCGATCGCTTGCGCCCCCAGTTATAGATGTAGCTCACGAAGCGGTCGATGGTGGTAACGAAAACGTTGTGGCGGAGCTCGGAGGGGACCGGCATGGTGTTCAGGTCGCGCAGCTCATCCATGGGCGAGCACCTCCTCTAACCATTCCCGCTGGATCTCCTCCAGCCGCGCCGGATCCTTCAGGCGCGGATCATCCGCGAAACCCGGCAGGGCGACCACCCACCGGTGCAGCGTGTCCCAGTCCACCGAAAGGGGATCCACGCCCGGATGGGCCGCCCGCAACGCCTGCGCAATCGGATACGCGTCATCCCAATAGAAACGCATCATGTGAATCTTAGCACAATTTTGCTAAACCATGCGAACTTTACTTGCCAGGGGTGCGCAGGCCAGCTGTGAGCCGTTGTCCATATCCGGCCAGGCCTCCGACGATTTTGGGACACATTCCCTGTGCGGCCTGCGATGCTGTCACTTCGGAGAGCGGGGCGGGCCGGATGCTCGGTCCGCCCCGCGCGCCATAAACCGGATGGATGTCACTGGACAGGCACCTGCCCGAAGGCAGTGGTGTCGATCTGGGCCCGCTGGAGCCGGCCGCTGTAGTCGACGTAAACCGCCTTCCATTCGGTGAAGAACTCGATGGCCGTCAGCCCGGCCTCTCGATGCCCGTTGCCCGTCCCCCGGGTGCCGCCGAAGGGGAACTGGATCTCTGCCCCGGTGGTGCCGTGGTTGATGTAGACGATGCCGGTGGTGATGTCCCGGATGGCCTGGAAGGCCTTGTTGACGTCCTGGGTGAAGAGGCTGCTGGAGAGGCCATAGTTCACCGAGTTGTTGATGCGGATGGCTTCTTCCAAGCTTTCCGCCTCGATGATGGAGAGCACGGGGCCGAAGATCTCCTCCTGGGCGATCCGCATGTCCGGCCGCACTTGATCGAAGATCGTGGGCTCGTAGAAGAAACCCTTGCCGTTGACCTTGACCGGGTTGCCGCCGCACAGCAGCCGGGCTCCCTCCGCCTTCCCGATCTCCACATAGGAGTGGACTTTCCGCACCGCCGCCTCGTTGATCAGCGGCCCCACATCGGTGGTCGGCTCCAGGCCGTTCCCCAGCCGCAGCTGCTTCGCCCGCTCCACCAGCATCTCTGTGAACTTCCCCTTGATGGGCTTGTGGAGGATCAGCCGGGAGCACGCCGTGCAGCGCTGCCCGGTGGTCCCGAAGGCCGCCCACAGGGTAGCCTCCAGGGCCAGCTCCAGGTTGGCGTCCTCCATCACGATGATGGCGTTCTTGCCGCCCATCTCCAGGGAGACCCGCTTGAGATGCCGGGCGGCCCGGGCGTAAAGATCCCGACCGACCTCCGTGGAGCCGGTGAAGGAGATGGCCTTCACGGTGGGATGCTCGACCAAGGCGTTGCCGACCGTGGGGCCAGGGCCGATGACGAGGTTGAGGACGCCCGGCGGAAGCCCTGCCTCCTCGAAGATCCGCACGAACTCGGCGGCGGTGGCCGGGGTGTCGGTGGCGGGCTTGAAGATCACGGTGTTGCCGGCGACCAGGGCGGGGAAGATCTTCCAGGAGGGGATGGCGATGGGGAAGTTCCAGGGGGTGATGCAGGCGACGACCCCGATGGGGTCGCGGATGGCCATCCCGAACTTGTTGGGCAGCTCCACCGGGGCAGTGTAGCCCAGGAGCCGGCGGCCCTCCCCGCCGATGTAGAAGGCCATGTCGATGGCCTCCTGCACATCTCCGCGGGCCTCGGGGAGGATCTTCCCCATCTCCTGGGTGAGCAGGCGGGCCAGCTGCTCCTTGCGCTCTACCAGCAAATGTCCGGCTCGATACAGGATCTCCGCTCGCTTGGGCGCCGGGACCTTCCGCCACTTCTCGAAGGCGACCTCAGCGGCCTCCACCGCGGCGGCCACGTCCCGCTCATCGGATTTCACCACCTCGGCCACGGGCTCCTCGGTGGCCGGGTTGAGGTCCACATACCACTCCTCCGACCGCGCCTCCACCCATTTACCGTTGATGTAATTCCGGACCTGCATGGGGAGCCCCCCGTGCACAGGGTTGCGTGGGGATTATAGGCCCGGCCGGGATCCTATGTCAACCATCCCTCACGCCCTTCAGCGGATTTCCCTCTTCCTGCCCCTCCGGTATAATCCCCCGTGAAAAGATTCACACGAGGGTTTCGCCATGTTCACCCATGTGCGCGTACCGGAGGACGGCAAGAAGATCGAGGTGCGGAACGGGCGGCTGGTGGTCCCGGACCATCCGATCATTGGCTATATCGTGGGCGATGGGACGGGACGGGACATCATGCCGGCGGCGATGAAGGTGTGGGACGCAGCCGTGCAGAAGGTTTACGGCGGCCAGCGGAAGATCGCCTGGGTGCGCCTCTATGCCGGCGAGGATGCGGAGGAGCTCTACGGCGAGCGCCTCCCGGAGGAGACGTTGCGCGCCATCCGCGAGTTCGTGGTGGCCATTAAAGGCCCCCTCACTACCCCGGTGGGCTACGGCTGGCGTAGCATCAACGTGCAGCTCCGGCAGAAACTGGACCTCTACGCCTGCATCCGGCCGGTCAAATGGTATCCGGGGGTCCCATCCCCGCTCAAAGAACCCCACAAGGTCAACATGGTGGTGTTCCGGGAGAACACGGAGGATGTCTACGCCGGGATCGAGTGGGAAGCAGGCTCGCCGGAGGCCAAGCGGGTGGCGGCGTATCTGAAGCGGACCTTCAAGATCACCCTGCCGCCCAACACCGGCATCGGGGTTAAACCCATCAGCGAGGGGGCCACCAAGCGGCTGGTGCGCAAGGCCATCCGCTACGCCCTGGAGAACGGCCGGCGCAGCGTCACCCTGGTCGGCAAGGGCAACATCATGAAATACACGGAGGGCGCCTTCATCCGCTGGGGCTACGAGGTGGCCAAAGAAGAGTTCGGCGATGTGACCATCACCGAAGCAGAGGTGGCCGAGGGCAAGCCTGCGGATGGAAAGATCATCATCAAGGATCGCATCGCCGACGCGATGTTCCAGCAGGTCCTGCTCCGCCCCGAGGAATACGACGTGATCGCCACCCCCAACCTCAACGGCGATTACCTCTCCGAGGCCCTGGCGGCTATGGTGGGCGGGGTGGGCATCGCCCCCGGCGCCAACATCGGGGACACGCTGGCCGTCTTCGAGGCCACCCACGGCTCAGCTCCCAAATACGCCGGGCTGGACAAGGTGAACCCGGGCTCGCTGCTGCTCTCCGGGGTGATGATGTTCCGTTACATCGGGTGGAATGAGGTTGCCGACGCCATCGAGGCCGCCTTCACCCGCACCATCCAGCAGAAGATCGTGACCTACGACCTGGCGCGCCTGATGGAAGGCGCCCGGGAGGTCCGCACCAGCGAGTTCGCTGAGGCCATCGTGGCCAACCTCTGATCCCTCGTCCGCAGGGGGCTGGAGGGCCATCAGGTCCTCCAGCCTCATCTCGGGGAACCTTCGAGCCGCGTGCCTGGAGATCTGCGCCAAGGAGCAAGCTCCATGGACCAACCCGTGGTGGTAGCGCTGTTCCGATGCCCGGGCCATCGAATGCCCATGGAGGCGGTCCCGGCCCTCCGGGTGGAGGCCGGCTACGGCATTGTGGGCGACTCCCACGCTCGGGAAGGATCCTCCCGTCAGGTCCTGCTCATGGATCTCGAGACCCTGGAAGCCCTGGATCTCCGGCCAGGGGCCGTGCGGGAGAACATCACCGTGCGAGGGCTCTCCCTTCACGCCCTTCAGCCCGGTGACCGCCTGCGGATCGGCGAGGCCCTGCTGGAGATCACCAAGCCCTGCACCCCTTGCGCGCGCATGGATGAGATCCGCCCTGGACTTCAGGAAGCCCTGCGGGGCCGCCGCGGCATGCTCGCCCGGGTGCTGGAAAGCGGATGGATCCTTCCCGGCGCTCCCATCCGGGTGGAGACCCCCCCGACGGTCCGCACCCCCTCTCCGGAGATGCTCTAAATCCCCCTTTTCACAAATTTGTGATATATAGGAATCGGCGATTCCAACGCATTTCGGAGACGGAGGGTGGGTATGGCGGCCGTGCAAAAAGTGCCGGACATTGTGGTGGGGCGGTTGCCGGTGTATCTGCGGGCGCTCCAGGTGATGGCCGCCGAAGGTCGGGAGATCACTTCCTCTCAAGAGCTGGGGGAGCGCCTAGGGATCAGCTCCGCCCAGATCCGGAAGGATCTCTCTTACTTCGGAACCTTCGGCAAGCAGGGGACCGGGTATCGCATCCCGGATCTGATCGAGCATTTGAGGCGCATCCTGAAGGTGGATCGGACGTGGGACATGATTCTGATCGGGGCCGGCAACCTGGGGCACGCCCTGGCTCAGTATCAGGGCTTCACCCCGCGGGGCTTCCGGCTGGTGGCCATCTTCGACAACGATCCGGAGAAGATCGGCCGGCCCATCGGGCCCCACGTGATCCAGGATGTCCAAGAACTTCCGGAGTTCGTCCGGGCCCACCGGGTCCAGATCGCGATGATCGCCGTGCCGGCCTCCGCCGCCCAGCAGGTGGCGGACCTCTGCGTCGAAGCCGGCATCCGCGCCATCCTGAACTACGCCCCCATTCATCTCAAGGTCCCCAAGAGGATCCTAGTGCAATATATCGACCCAGCGATCCACCTTCAACAGATGACGTATTACCTGGGGAACGAGGGATAAAGCAGGACTGCGAATGGCGCATCCTCCGCACATTTCCCAGGAAGAGATCCAGCGAGCGTTGTGGGCTCTCGCCCGGGCCTATGCGGAGGCGCTGCGGCAAAGCCGGGGAGAGCGACTGGTTGCCGTCGCCCTGTTCGGATCGGTGGCGCGGAGAGAAGCGGGCTCCTCCTCGGATGTGGATCTCCTGGTGATCGCCGAGGGCCTGCCGGCCCGCCGGCTGGAGCGCTACTGTTGGCTGGAGGAGGCGGATCGAGCGGTGGAGCCCCAGCTGAAGGCCCTGTGGGGGCGCGGGATCACGGCGGAGAACGCTTACATCCTTTATGAGCGGGACCCGTTCCTTTCATCGATCCTGGAGCGCTTGCGGGAGCGGCTGAAGGCCCTGGGAGCCCAACGGAAGCGTCAGGGCGCTGTCCGCTACTGGGACCTGAAGCCGGACTTCCGGCTGGGGGAGGTGATCGAGCTGTGACCAACGAGGAGATGGCTCGCGCCTATCTTTCTCAGGCGGAGGAGATCCTCCGTGAAGTCGAACGCCTCTACCAGCGTCAGGCCTGGAACCTGGTCGTTCGCCGATCTCAGGAAGTCGTGGAACTGGCCTTGAAAGGCCTCCTGCGGGGCGCAGGGGTGGAGGTGCCTCGCACCCACGACGTCGGCGTACGGCTGAAGAGCTACCGGGATCGCTTCCCGGCTTCCTTGCCAATAGGAGATCGACCGTCTCGCTTCGATATCGCGCCGCCTCCGCCTGGAACGGGAGCTCAGCTTCTGTGGCGATGAAGATCTCGGTGCGCCGCCGCAAAATGTATACAGAGACAGAGGAGGACGCGAAGAACGCCTTGCAAGAAGCCCGGTGGGTTCTTGAGCGCTGCCTAGAGGCCTGGTCGGAGATGCAGGATCCGTAAGGCTACATGTGAAAAAGCGGAACGTACAGGATCACTGGTACCCAACGAAGGACGATGCCTGAAACGAGACCGTATAGGCGCTCGGCGTGATGCGGACGGTTTCCAGCATAACGCGCTCACTCCCCAGCCAGGCGAAGCACTTCCGCTTGCTGCATGGCTTCCAGAAGAGGTTTCACCGATGGAATGAGACCGGCCTGCTTGGCCCGGATCAACACTCCCGCCGTGCCGATGATACGGATCCCGAGCCGCTTTGCCCACGAGCGGGCCTTCCGGTCATCCACAATCCGCTGCCATCCCTTCTCCAGAGCCAAAGCGATGGCCTCCGCTTCACCGTCATCGACGACGAGGCGCAACACGCGAATCAGCCTCAGATCGGAGGGTGCCTGCACAATGAGCCAATCGACAGCCCGGCCGAACTCCTCCTGAACACTGGGCGGGATCACCAGGGGCTCGAAGAGCCCGTGCAGCAGTTCGAGGCGTCTGATCCGCTCCAGCACAATCAAGCATGTGCTGTCCGCAACGGCAGGCTCTTTCACCCCTCGATCTCCTCTTGCAGCTCTTCAGGAGGATAGGCGATGACCGGGACGCCATATCGGCCCAGCAGCTCCATGAAGGCACGCTTGGAATAACCCGCCAGTCGGGCTGCCTGGCCCAGGCTCAGACGCCCTAGTTCGTAGAGTTTGAAGGCCAGCAGGAGCCGGGCTTCGCCCTCTGAGATCTCCGGCGGCAGCTCGATCTGCAATTTGCCCATCGCTGTCATCCCCTCAAGGAGGCGGCCCATCCGGATCAGGCCGTTACCGATTCGCTGGAGGATAGGGGGCGGAATCCTGCCATGCTTCGGTCGTTCTTCCGCCACCCACGTCGACATTATGACTTTTTCAACATGCATTCACTAAAAAGAGGACCAAATCGTGGTGAGCGTGCGCTGGAAAAGGTGGATGTTCTCCAGGGCCTTTCCGGCCCCGATGGCGACGCAGGCCATGGGGGCGTCCGCGACGTAAGCCGGGACGCCGGTTTGCTGGGTCAGGAACTCGTCGATCCGCCGCAGCAGCGCCCCGCCCCCCACCATGGCCATCCCGCGATCGATGATGTCCGCAGCCAGCTCGGGGGGCGTGCGCTCCAGGACCGCCCGGACCACTCCCACTACCGCCTGAAGGGGCTCCTGGATGGCTTCCAGCACCTCATCGGAGCTCAGGGTGATCGTGCGCGGCAACCCGGTGACCAGATCGCGGCCCTGCACCTCCATGGTCAGGGGCGGATCCAGGGGCAGGGCCGTCCCGATCTGGATCTTCACCTGTTCCGCCGTCGGTTCCCCGATGGCCAGGTTGTATTTCCGACGCACGTATCCGATGATGGCCTCATCCATCCGGATGCCGCCCACCCGCACAGAGTGGGCGGTCACGATCCCCAGCATGGAGATCACCGCCGCTTCGGTGGTGCCACCCCCCAGGTCCACAACCATGTTCCCGGTGGGGGTGTCCACCGGCAGGCCCGCCCCCAGGGCCGCGGCCAAGGGCTCGGGGATCAGATAGACGTGTCCGGGGTGGGCGCCGGCCGCTACCGCAGCCTCATGCACCGCCCGGCTCTCCACGCTGGTCACCCCATAGGGGACCGAGATCATCACGTGAGGCCGGAAGAGGCGAAGGGGGCCACAGACCTTGTTGATGAAATACCGGAGCATCCGCTCGGTGACGTAGTAATCGGCGATCACGCCGTCCCGGAGGGGTCGGATGACCTCAATGATCTCCGGGGTGCGGCCATACATCGCTCGCGCTTCCTCTCCCACCGCCAGGATCTCATCCCCATCCACAGGCATGGCCACCACGGAGGGCTCTTGAAGGACGATGCCGCGCCCCACTTCGTAAACCAGCACGTTGGCGGTTCCCAGATCAATGCCCAAACGTTTAGTGAGCATCCCCGATGTGCTCCTCCATTGCATATTCCGTGGTCGGGCCCATCATGGCTCATCCCGTCCGGATCCGGCGCTTCTTTGGGATCCTGGCGGCTGAAAGAGGTTTTATGGTCCGGACGAGCTCTCCCGACGGATCCGGCGACGGCGGGCGACCTCCAGGCGGACCCGCGAGCGGCGCAGGGCGGCCAGAGCGGCGTTGAGATCCACGCCGGCCGGCCGCTCTTTGAGGAGCTGCTCCGCGCGCTGACGGGCCTCCTCGGCCCGGGCGATGTCGATCTCCTCCGCCCGCTCGGCGACGTCCGCCAGCACGATCACCTTCTCCGGGGTGACCTCCATAAAGCCCCCGTGGATGGCAAACCAGAGCTCCTCGCTCCCCCGGCGGGCCAGCAGCGGCCCGATCCCCAGGGCAGTGAGCAACGGTGCATGTCCGGGGAGGATTCCCAGCTCCCCTTCCACACCGGGGGCCACGACCATATCCACATCCCCGCTGAACAAAGCGCGTTCCTGGGTGACGATCTCCAGACGCAGAGGGCTCATCCGTCGATCTCCTCCTTCAGACGGCTCCAGCGGACCAGCAGCTCCGGAAGCTCCGCCTCCTGGGCCAGGTCGCGCACCGCCGCCTCGATGTAGGTCCAATCTAAAGAACCTCGCTGGCTTTCCAGAACCGCCTGCACATCTTGCTCGTCGATAGGCTCCCAACGAGCCAGTTTGTAGACGATCAGATCCTCCGGGGTGGCCAAGCGCAACGCCAACCCGAACAGCTCCACCTCCCGGGCGCGCCGGATCGCCTCCCGATCCAACCGAAAGGAGGCTTGATGCAAGTCTACCGAGAAACGGCGGGTGAAGAAGAGCTTGACCGGTCGCCCTTCCCGGAGGCGCAAGAAGGCCTCCGCGCTTGCGCGGAAGCCCGCCTCCCGCAAACGGTCTAAAAGGAAAGATGTCTGATCTGACGATAGGACCAGCACCACGTCCACATCCGCAGTGGTCCGGGCGATCCCCCACAAGGCGGCAGCCAGCCCTCCGATGATCACGTAGGGGATGCGGTTTGCCTCCAGGATGTGATGAAGACGCCGGATCATCTCCCGAAAGGGCGACGCCGCGGAGGAGCCTGCTATCCGCTCCACCTCTTCCATGAAGTCCTGGAGGGCCTCCACGATCTCGATGCGTTCCGGCAAGGTGGCGCCCGCCAGATCCCGCCGTTCCGCCTCGCGGAGGGCCCGGTAGTCTGCGACCATGCGCTGCCAGCGCCCCCGCGGATCCTGCCTCTCGAGGCTCATCGCAGCTCGCCCCGGCGCAGGCGCTCGGCTTTCTCGACCGCCTCATCGATGGTGCCGACCATGTAGAAGGCGGCCTCGGGTAGATCATCGTGCTTGCCTTCCAGGATCTCCTTGAACCCGCGCACCGTCTCCTTCAACGGGACGTAACGGCCGGGCAGGCCGGTGAACTGCTCGGCCACGAACATCGGCTGGCTGAAGAAGCGCTCGATCTTCCGGGCCCGGGCCACGATCAGCTTGTCTTCCTCCGAGAGCTCATCGATGCCCAGGATGGCGATAATATCCTGGAGGTCCTTGTAGCGCTGCAGCACCCGCTGCACCTCCCGGGCCACCGTGTAGTGCTCCTCGCCCACGATCCGCGGATCCAAGATCCGGCTGGTGGACGCCAGAGGATCCACTGCCGGGTAGATGCCTTTCTCGGCGATGCTCCGCTCCAGAGCGATGGTGGCATCCAGATGAGCGAAAGTGGCTACCGGCGCCGGATCGGAATAGTCGTCGGCAGGCACGTAGACCGCCTGCATAGAGGTGATGGCCCCGCGGCGGGTAGAGGTGATGCGCTCCTGGAGCTGACCCATCTCGAAAGCCAGGGTGGGCTGATACCCGACCGCCGAGGGCATGCGGCCGAGCAGCGCCGAGACCTCGGAGCCGGACATCACGAAGCGGAAGATGTTGTCGATGAAGATCAGGACGTCCCGCCCCTGATCCCGGAAATACTCCGCCATGGTGAGGGCGGTCAGGCCCACCCGCAGGCGCACCCCCGGGGGCTCGTTCATCTGGCCGAAGACCATCACGGTCTTGTCGATCACCCCGGCCTCGATCATCTCCCGGTAGAGCTGGGTGCCCTCGCGGGTGCGCTCCCCGATGCCAGCGAAGACCGAGATGCCCTTGTGGACGGTGGCGATGTTGCGGATGAGTTCCATGATGATCACCGTCTTGCCCACCCCAGCGCCCCCGAACACCGCCACCTTCCCGCCCCGCATGAAGGGAGCGATCAGATCGATGACCTTGAGGCCGGTCTCGAAGACCTCGATCTGTGTGGATTGCGCCTCCAGGGAAGGCGGGGGCTGGTGGATGGGCCGGTATTCCGTGGCGTGGACAGGGCCCTTGTCGTCGATGGGCTCCCCGAGCACGTTGAACACCCGGCCCAGGGTGGCCTCCCCGACCGGGACCGTGATGGGGGCTCCGGTATCATAGGCCACCATGCCCCGGCGCAGACCATCCGTGGTGTCCATGGCGATACAGCGCACCACACCGCCGCTCAGGTGCTGCTGCACCTCCAGCACCAGCCGGTGTCCGTCCCGGGGGATCTCGATCGCGTTATAGATATCGGGGAGCTCCTCGGGCGGGAACTCCACATCCACCACGTTCCCCATGATCTGCACGATCCGACCCACAGAGCCCTTGGCCATCCGTGTCCACCTCCTGAATTCAGATTCTGAGGCTCAGAGCAGGATGTCGAAACGTCCCTTCCGAGACGTTTTCCACGCACCGAATCCACGGAACAGGCCGCTTCAGCGGCCTGCGGGGGTGCGGACCCGCGCTTGGATCTGGGCGCGGGCAGCCTGGCGCATCGCCTCGGCGCCTCCTGCGATGTCCAGCATCTCGCTGGTGATGGACTGCTGGCGAGCTTTGTTGTAGCTCAAGGTCAGGGTGTAAATCAGGTTCTCCGCGTTCTCAGTCGCGTTGCGCATGGCTACCATGCGCGCGGAATGCTCGCTGGCCAAGCTTTCCAGAACCGCTTGATAGAGCTGGAGTTCCACAAAACGAGGCAAGATCACCTCTAACAACTGAGCCGGGTCCGGTTCGTAGATAAACGTCTTGTTGGCCACCGCCCGGGTGTCCAGCCGCTCCACGGCCTCCGGGACCGCCGGCTCATAAGCACCGGTGAGGCGGAGAGGGAGCAGCCGGCGGACGCGGGGGCGCTGGACCATGGTGTTGATGAAATCCGTATAGGCGACATAGACCTCATCGACGCTTCCCTTCAGAAACTCCTCCATCGCCAGGCGGGCGATGGGCCGCACGTCCGCAAAACGTGGCCAACGGGGCATGGGGGAGAAATCCGCGATCAAGGCCCCCCGCACCCGCGCCACGGCGTCCCGCCCCTTGCGGCCCACGGTCAGGAAGGCCACCGGGGCGCGGCTCACGGCAGCGAACCGGAAGGCCAGGCGGATGATGTTGTCGTTGTAAGCGCCGCACAGCCCGCGATCCGCGGTGATCAGAACCAACAGCACCCGATGGACCGGCCGGACCTCCAGCAGGGGATGCAGAAGAGCGCTGGCCTCCGCCTGATGGGCGAGATGGACCAGGACCTCCCAGGCCTTCTGGGAATAGGGGCGAGAGGCCAGCGTCATCTCCTGGGCCCGCCGCATCTTGGAGGCCGATACCGCCTCCATCGCCCGGGTGATCTGGGAGATGCTCCGCACGGTTCGAATGCGACGCCGCAATTCCCGAAGGGTAGGCACGACCGCAACCTCCTGTTCAGCCTGCGGATGAAAGCGCCTGCCAGCATTCAAGGATGGAAGGGAGGGGTTCCTGCCACAGCCACTCCGCCCGGATCCGGAACCCCGGCACCGCCTCCGAAACCACCCAGCCCTCGTGGATCTCCTCCGATTCATACCCCCTCCCCCGCCGCTCCACGATCACCACCTGCCCCTCCACATCCACCAGCCACAGCTCCCCCACCCCCGCCTCCCGATACAGCCGCCGCTTCTCCCCCAAATCATAGTCCCGCGTGGACTCCGAAAGCACCTCCACCACGAGGAGCGGGATCCCCTCCGCCCGCTGGCGGACGATCGGCACATGCCGGGGCAGGACCATCACATCCGGCGCGAACTGCCGGCGGCCAACCCGGAAGAGAGCGTTCCCTCCGACCACGCGCCCGATCCCGTGGGTCTCCGCGTAGAGACGGAGCAAGGCGAGCAAGAAAGCCTGGCGATCCTCATGGGAGAAACCCGCCGGCGAATGCACGATCATCACCCCGTCGAGGTATTCCGCCTTGAGATCCTCGTCGGCCAGGGCCTCGAACTCCGCCTCGCTCACCCCATACAGGCGAAGCAGGTAGGGATGATCGCTTCGCACTTCAAGCGAACGCAGGGCCTGCATCGCCGCTCCCCCGCATCAGCGCCCAGCATTCGAGGACGGAGGGGAGGGGTTCCTGCCACAGCCACTCCGCCCGGATCCGGAACCCCGGCACCGCCTCCGAAATCACCCAACCCTCGTGGATCTCCTCCGATTCATACCCCCGCCCCCGCCGCTCCACGACCACCACCTGCCCCTCCACATCCACCAGCCACAGCTCCCCCACCCCCGCCTCCCGATACAACCGCCGCTTCTCCCCCAAATCATAGTCCCGCGTCGACTCCGAAAGCACCTCCACCACGAGGTCCGGAGGCCCTTCCACTTCCTTCGGGCCGATCCGTTGTTCGTCTCGCACCACCATCACATCGGGGGCGAGCCGTCGCTCCCTCCACCGGAACACCGCGTTGCCTCCCAGCACCCGGCCCATCCGGTGGGCATCCGCATGGAGCTTCAAGAGGGTGGCAAGGAAGAGCTGGCGTTCCTCATGTCGAACGCTCGCCGGCGAATGCACGATCATCACCCCGTCGAGGTATTCCGCCTTGAGATCCTCGTCGGCCAGAGCCTCGAACTCTGCCTCGCTCACCCCATACAGGCGAAGCAGGTAGGGGTGGAAGGGCTGAATATCTACCCGGATGCGGGTGGGAATGGCGACGGCCATTGCGGGAGCCTCCCCTCACCCTGCCAGCCAGCCGCGGTTGAACTCCTCGATGGCGCGCCGCAGCTTCTCCTCGGTCTCCTTGGTGATCTCCTTACGTTCCGCGATATCACGGCCGACCTCGGGATAATTGGTGGCCATGAAACGCAAGAACTCCTTCTCCCACTGACGCACCCTCTCCACCGGGATGGCGTCCAGGTAGCCGTTGGTTCCGGCGAAGATGACCATCACCTGCTCCTCCAGGGGCATCGGCTCATACTGGGGTTGCTTGAGGATCTCCGTCAGCCGCTTGCCCCGCTCGATGATCGCCAGGGTGGTCTTATCGAGATCCGATCCGAACTGAACGAAGGCGGCCAGCTCCCGGAACTGGGCCATCTCCAGGCGCAGGCGCCCGGCCACCTGCTTCATGGCCTTCGTCTGGGCTGCGCCCCCCACCCGAGAGACCGAGATCCCCACGTTGATGGCCGGACGGATGCCGGCGTTGAAGAGGTCGGTCTCCAGATAGATCTGGCCGTCGGTGATGGAGATCACGTTGGTGGGGATGTAGGCCGAGACGTCTCCCAGTTGAGTCTCCACGATGGGCAGCGCCGTGAGGCTCCCGCCGGAGCCCTTCACTTTGAGGATTTTGAGGTTCTCCTTATCGGGACGGGCCTCCAGGGCCTTCAGGGCCTCCTTGTAGCCCAGAGGGCCGGTGTAGACCTTCCCGTCGACGCCCTCCCGAGCATCCTCGGGAGCATCCTTCGGCACGATGATGTATTTGTTGGCCAGCCGGGCGGCGCGCTCGAGAAGCCGGGAGTGGAGGTAGAAGATGTCGCCCGGGTAGGCCTCTCGGCCGGGCGGGCGCCGGAGCAGCAGGGAGACCTGACGGTAGGCCCAGGCGTGCTTGGTGAGATCGTCGTAGACGATGAGGGCGTCGTTGACCAGCTGGCCATCGACGATCACCCCGTTCTCCATCACCTCCTCCCCCATGGCGCATCCCGCGTAGGGGGCGATGTATTGCAGGGCGGCGGGGTCGGAGGCGGTGGCCGCCACCACGATGGTGTAATCCATCGCGCCGTAGCGCTCGAGGATATCGACCAGACGGGCCACCTGGGCGCGCTTCTGACCGATGGCCACGTAGATGCAGACCATCCCCTTGCCCTTCTGGTTGATGATGGTATCCACAGCGATGGCGGTCTTCCCCGTCTGGCGGTCGCCGATGATCAGCTCCCGCTGGCCGCGCCCGATGGGGATCATCGCGTCGATGGCCTTGATGCCTGTCTGCACCGGGGTGTCCACGTCCTGGCGCTTGGTCACACCGGGGGCGATGCGCTCGATGGGGCGGTAGCGATCCGTGACGATAGGCCCTTTCCCGTCCAGGGGTCGGCCCAGGGGGTCCACCACGCGACCCAGGAGGGCCTGGCCGACCGGCACCGAGGCGATGCGGCCGGTGCCCCGGACCTTCATCCCCTGGCGGATGCCGCTGAAATCTCCCAGGATGATGACGCCGACGTTATCGCGTTCCAGGTTGAAGGCGATGCCCATCACGCCGTTCTCGAACTCCACCAGCTCGCTGGCCATCACGTTGCGGAGGCCCGAGCACCGGGCGATGCCATCCCCGGCCTCGAGGACCTCGCCGATCTCAGCGACCTCCACCTCCGGGGTGTATGTCTCAATGCGCTGCTGTAAAGAGGCGATCAGCTCCTGCCAGGCGTCCGTCCGATCCGCCATCGTCCACCTCACGTCCAGTGGGATATCGGAACCCCGCTTCGACTCCGTTGTGAAAGGCGTCACGGAGATAATTATAACTCAGACAGCTTCCCTTCATGACCTCAGACGGGCCACCGTCTCCGCGTCCAGGCGTTGCACCAGGGCTGTGACCAGCGCGATGGCTTGTTCGACATCGTCCCGATGGACAATGCCCCCATGGCTATGGATATGCCGAGCGGGGACGCCGAGGACCAGCGTGGGCACCCCTCCTTTATGCAGATGAATGACGCCGCCGTCCGTGGCGCCTCCCTCGATCACCGAGAACTGAATGGGAATCCCCAGGACGCGGGCGGTTTCCACCGCCAGATCCCGTAGGCGGAGGTTCGGGATCATGCGAGCATCGTAGACGACGATGGTGGGGCCACCGCCCAGCTTCACCGTAGACTCCTCGGGCTTGATGCCCGGAACATCCCCAGCGATGTCCGATTCCAGGATCAAGGCCACCTCGGGGCTCACCTTCTCCACACTCGTGGCCGCCCCCCGCAGGCCCACTTCCTCCTGGACCGTCGCCACAGCGTAGACGGTGTTGGGGTGCCCCTCTTGAGCCAGGCGGCGCATGACCTCCACCAGCACCGCGCAGCCCACCCGGTCATCGAAGGCCTTGGCGAGGTATGTCTTGCCGCCGGCCAGCACCTGGAACGGCGCCAGGGGCACGATGGGGTCGCCGATACGCACCCCGGCCTCCTCCACCTCTTTCGCCGAGGTGGCACCGATGTCGATATACATATCCTTTTTCTCGACCACCTTCTTGCGCTCATCCGGTGGAAGCAAATGAGGTGGCTTAGCGCCGATCACGCCGATCACATCTCCTTTATGTGTCTTGATGACAACACGCTGCCCCAGTAGCACCTGATCGAACCATCCACCCAGGGGGGTGAAGCGGATGAAGCCTTCGGGGGTGATGTGCTTGACCATGAAGCCGATCTCGTCCATGTGGGCTGCCAGCATCACTCGAGGCCCGCCTTCGCCGCGCCGGCAGATCAGGCTGCCGATGTTGTCCTGCTCGATCTCCCCCAGGCCTTCCAGGAGACGACGCATCACCTCGCGGACCTCGGCCTCATAACCCGGAACGCCGTGGGCCTCGGTTAAGACCTTCAGCAACCCCGCCAGGTCATCGCTCATCGTCCGCCTCCTGATTCATCGAAATGTAACGCAAGGAACAAGCGCTTACAGGACGGAAAGGCTCTGTGGGACCGAGAGCCGCTCGTGATCCCAGCGGCCGCCCATGGTCATCAGGCCATAGCGCTCCGGATGCCGGCCGCGCACCACCCGGAAGACATAAGCTCGATCGTGATAATCGAAGATCTCGCTGTCCCGCTCATCTGTGGCAGCCACCGAGATCAAATAGGTGCCCTCCAGGAGCGGAAGAGTGGGGATCGTATAGATGATCTCCCCCTCTCCCTCTACCCAAGGGATCTCGAAACCGGAGAAGGCTGTGTTGGGGCCGCAGATGTGAACCCCATCCTGTCGATGGATGGCCAGGCCGAAGATCGGTCGCTCGATCCGTTTCTCCGCGCGATAACGCAGATGGATGCGCATGGTCTCCCCAGTCTCGAAGTGATAACGCTCCCGGCCCTCGCCATCGGTCAGGTAGACCCGCTGGATCCGCACGCGCCCGCTCCCCCTGCGCGCGGGCCCTTCCTGCCGATTGTGATCCCGAAGAGCCTGGTCCTCCCGCTCGCGGACCTGATCCAGATAGGCCTGGACCACACTGGATGGCATCCCCTCCATCCGGATCCGACCGTGATCGAACCAGAGGGCGCGGTGACACAGCCGCTGCACCGCTTCCAGATCGTGGGAGACCAGCAGGATGGTCACTCCGGCCTGCTGGAGGGCCATCAGATGATCCACGCATTTGCGCTGGAAAGCCGCGTCGCCCACCGCCAGCACCTCGTCCACCAGCAGGATCTCCGGATCCAGGTAGACGGAGACGGCGAAAGCCAGACGGACATACATCCCGGAGGAGTAGTGCTTGACGGGGACATCGATGTAGTCCTCCAGCTCGGCGAAGGCGACGATGGCCTCCAGGCGGCGGGCCATCTCCCGGCGGGGGATGCCCAGGAAGGCGCCGTTCAGGAAGACATTCTCCCGGCCCGTGAGCTCCGGGTGGAAACCCACCCCCAGTTCCAACAGGGCGGCTACCCGTCCCCACACCTCCACCCGGCCGGACGTGGGCTTCAGGACCCGAGCAACCAGCTTGAGCACGGTGCTCTTGCCCGCCCCGTTGGGCCCGATCAGTCCCACGGTCTCACCGGGCTTCACCTCGAAGGAGACATCCCGCAGTGCCCAGAAAACCTCCGCCGGAGGTCGCCGCCAGAGCCGCCACCCTTCGACGAACAGCTCATGAAAGGAGCGAGGGCGCTGGCGATGGGCATGGAACCGTTTGGAGACCCGGTCGAAACGGATCATCGCGCCATCCATACGCTTCACGCGCGGACACCGAGCCGGCTGGCCACGATCTCCGCGATCTCCTCCGGATGGCGGGCGACGGGGATGCCCACGCTCTCCAGCTTGGCGATCTTTTCTGCGGCAGAGCCGGTTCCCCCTTCGATGATCGCTCCCGCGTGGCCCATGCGCTTGCCCGGAGGCGCCGTGCGCCCGGCGATGAAGGCCGTCACCGGCTTGCTCATCTTCGTGGCGATGAAATCCGCCGCCCGTTCCTCCTCCGTGCCGCCGATCTCGCCGATCAGCACAACATGCTCCGTTTGCGGATCTTCCTCAAACATCGCCAGGACTTCCACGAAATTGGTTCCGGGGATGGGATCGCCGCCGATCCCCACACAGGTGCTCTGGCCGATGCCCAGCTGGCTCAGGGCCGCGATCACCTCATAGGTCAGGGTCCCCGAGCGCGAGACGATGCCCACCGGGCCCGGGCGGGTGATGTGGCCGGGGATGATCCCCACCTTGCATTCCCCCGGGGTGATCAGACCCGGTCCGTTGGGCCCGATCAGCCGCACGCCCTTACGATCCAGGTAAGCCCGGACCCGAATCATGTCCTGAACGGGGATCCCCTCCGTAATGCAGACGATCAGGGGAACTCCCGCGTCGGCCGCTTCCAAGATGGCGTCGGGGGCGAAGCGGGCAGGGACGAAGATCACCGAGCAGTTGGCCCCAGTGGCCTCTACGGCCTCCTTCACGGTGTCGAACACCGGCACCCCCAGGATCCACTGCCCGCCCTTGCCCGGGGTGACCCCGGCCACCACCTGCGTGCCGTATTCCAGCATCTGCTGGGTGTGGAACTGGCCTTCACGGCCCGTGATCCCCTGCACCACCACACGGGTATTGCGATGGACCAGGATGCTCATCACCGATCTCCTCCTCGAGGGAATGACCGCCATCCGCTCTTATTCGCCGGATCCCGGGTCTTCTTCCCGCCGCCAGAGGCACTGGCCCTCCCGGAAGGCGATCCAGACCAAAGAGCCGGGCTGTCCGGATAGGGCGCGTGCCTCTTCCTCTGTGTAGACGAATATCTCGAGAGGCAAATCTGAGCGCAGAGGGATATACCGTAGCGCACGATCCTCGAAACGCCCCTCTGCCTCACGCACGATCAACAACAGATCCACATCGCTTCCCGGCCACTCCTCCCCTCGCGCGTAGGATCCAAACAGCCAGACCTCGCGGACCTCCCGCGCCGGCTCAATGATCTCCTTCAACCAGCGCGCCAGGCCGCTCTGAATCCTCTGGCGATCAGCCTTCCAGATTCGCACGGACATAGCTCAGGATCTCCTCGGCGAGTGAAGGGCCTCCAGCGCCTCACGGCGAGTATAGAGTTCAAAGGGTGCCCCGGCCGGATGGGCGTTCGGATATCGGGGGCCGATGTAATATTTATCCAGAATGCGCGCCGCCTCGAGCAGGCTTTCAGGGATCTCCTCGCCGAGCTGCCCTAACAACAACCGCACGGAATGTCCCCAGGCGATCTGGTTTCGTTTCATATAAAGGGCTTTCAAGGCTTTCTCCGCAGCCTGCTGGGCTGCGAAGCAGGCCCAAGCATAATCCTCTAGCCGCAGGCTCTCTCGAGCATGCTGAAGATCCGCCTGAGCCTGTCGCCACCAGTCCCGCCATCGGTTCATTGCCGTTGCTCCGGCCCGGAGATCGCGGAGGATCCATGCCCATCGCCGGCCAGGCGCACGGCTTGCTGGGCGGCCTCCACGAGAGTGGTGGCGGTATACAAGGCGACCCCCTGGGCCTGTTGCAGGATCGCCCGGCCTTCGGCCTCGTTGGTGCCCACCAGCCGGACGACCACGGGCACACGAGGACGGACCATCTCGAAGGCGGCCAGCATCCCCCGGGCGACCTCATCGCAACGGGTGATGCCACCGAAGATGTTGATCAGCACCGCCTTCACGTTGGGGTCCGAGAGGATCAGGCGCATGGCCGCCGCCACCCGCTCCGCGCTCGCCCCGCCCCCGATGTCCAGGAAGTTCGCCGGGCGCCCTCCATAGAGCTGGATGATGTCCATGGTCGCCATCGCCAGGCCGGCCCCGTTGACCATGCACCCGATGTTGCCATCCAGCTGCACGTAGCTGATCCCGTATTTGCGGGCCTCCCGCTCCGTCGGCGTCTCCTCGTCCTCATCGCGCATGGCCGCCAGATCCGGATGACGGAACAGGGCGTTGTCGTCGATGATCACCTTCCCGTCCAGGGCCAACAGCGCCGGGCCGGGCACCACAGCCAGGGGATTGATCTCCGCCAGGGTCGCATCGTTCTCCTCGAAACAGCGATACAGGCCAAGGGCGATCTGGGTGAAGGAAGCCCAGAGGGAACGATCCAGCCCGATCCCTGCCGCCAGGGTCCGGGCCTGATATTCCCGCAGGCCGAGCTCCGGCTCAATGATCACCCGAACGATTTTCTCCGGCGTGGTCCGGGCGACCTCCTCGATGTCCACACCGCCTGCCGAGGAGGCCATGGCCACGACCCGCCGGCGCGCCCGGTCGATGGTGAGCCCCAGGTAGAGCTCCGCCTGGATCTCCGCCGCCTCATCCACCAGGACCCGGCGCACAGGCAGGCCTTTGAGGGTCATGCTGAGGATTTGCTCGGCGATCTGCTCCGCCTCCTCCGGGGTACGCGCCAGGCGAATCCCCCCCGCCTTGCCGCGCCCGCCCACCAGGACCTGGGCCTTGACGACCACCGGCTTCCCCAGCTCCTTGGCGATGGCCCGGGCTTCCTCCGGGCTGGTCGCCACCTTCCCCCGGGGGATCGGGATCCCATACCGCGCGAAGAGCTGTTTGGACTGGAACTCATGTAGCTTCATTGTTCCTCCCTCTGCGTTGAACTGGAGATCTCTGGGTGCAGACGCTCCAAGAACCCCCGAAACGCCTGAAGGTCGTGGGAGACATCTTCAAAGCACTTCGGGAGACCGCGCGCCAGCTCCCTCAGGCGGGCTCGATCGAACACAAAGACATAGACGTTTCGAACCACATGGCGGAACCGACGGTATTCATCGAGACAATCCCGCGTGCTACGCCGGAGCACTGCCGGTCGGAGGGTGGGGATCTCCACGCTTGCCTGACGCAAGAGCTCCTCATGCCCGTGGGGACCCTCCGGCACTGCCTGATCCACCACCCGGGCGATCTCATAGAGGATACGTTCCACGCCGGAATAGAACCCATGGAGATTGAGGGCAATGGCATCCCAATAGGCCTCTTCCTCCGAGCGAAGCGCCTGCTCCAGGAAGCGGGTCGCGCGTTCCACCACCCGCCGCAGATCCTCCAGATCCCCTTCGATTCGACCGATCAGCAACCGCACCTCAGGCCTCACAGGTCCACCCCCTCTTCTTCGATGCGGCGGAGCAGCCGGGGCGCGTCCCGAAGCGCTTCCAGAGGAACGAGATCCACGCGGAAATCCGGGGCCAACTCCGCCAGGGCGGCCTCCGCTTCGCCCAGACGCTCGGGGGGAACACCCTCCACCGCCAGATCGATATCGGAGCGCTCCCGGAACCACGGGGTGAGGAGCGAGCCGAAGGCCCGCACCCGACGGGCACCGAAGTGTTCCTTTAATAATCGGGCGGCGGCGCGGGCCACCGCCCAGGCCCGCTCCTGACGCCGGGCCCGCCGGGCTTCCTCCTCCGCCCAGCGCCGTCGCCAGGCCTCACGATACGCCTCCAGCTCCTCTGGGGTGAGATCCGCCGCCGTCTTCGGCATCCCCTACGCTCTGGAAAAGAGATCCGAACCCGATTATAGCACGTGCCTTCCTTCACGAAAGGTATGGGCGCAACTTTACGGGACCTGGAAGGCCATCACCCGGTGGCCTCCGGAGTCCACCACCCACACGTGCCCGTCGGGCCCGATGGCGATCCCCTGCGGGAGAAGGAACGAAGCGGCGTCGTCCCCATACTGGCCGAAGGCGAGAAGGGGCTGCCCCTGGGCATCGAAGACCAGGACCCGAAAGCCGGTGGGGTCGGTGATGAAGATCCGACCGCGGGCGTCCACCGCGACATCGGGCTTGGTGGTGGGGGACTGATCCAGCCACCCCATGATTTCCCATGACCGGACGGGCTTTCCTTCCGGTGTCAGGATCTGGATCCTCCGGTTCCACGTGTCGGCGATCACCAGATTGCCGTCCGGCAGGATGGCGATGCCCACCGGCTCGTCCAGCCGCCCGGGCTCGACGCCGGGCCCACCCCAGGCTGTTAGGAAGCGCCCCTCACGGTCGAAAACCTGGACGCGCTTGTTGCCGGTGTCTGTGACGTAGAGGCGATCGCCATAGACCTGAAGGCCCCGGGGCCCGAAGAAGGTGCCGGGCTGGTCCTGCGGATCCTCCACCCGAGCGAAGCCGCCCCATGCGCGGAGGAAGCGGCCGTCGGCGGTGAACTGCTGGACCCGATGGTTCCACAGGTCCGCCACATAAACCGTGCCATCGGGCCCCACGGCGATCCCCCAGGGCTCGTTGAACTGCCCGGCGCCCAGCGGCATCGGCCCCGGGCCGTCGGGATCGATACACCCCGGGGCCCCACTCTCATAAAGGGCGCAGAAGGAACCCCATGTCCGCAGGAGCCGGCCGTCCGGGGAGAAGACCTGCACCCGGTGGTTGCGTCCATCGGTCACATAAAGGGTCCCGTCCGGCCCAACGGCGATGCCGTGGGGCTCCTGAAAGCGCCCGGGCTCACTTCCGGGGCCTCCAAGGATCTGAACGGCGGTCAGGCTCCGGCTCACAGGGGCGTAAGGATCCGGTGGCGGCGTGGGCGCGGCGAGCGCCTGCTGGGGGCGCAGGGGCCAGGCCTTCGCCGCCACATCCTTCCGGATGAAGAGCTTGAAATCGTGGGCCAGCGGCCAGGCCTCGAGGGTGTGGATTTTCCCGGTGATCTGATCGTAGCGGGTGTAGTCCCGGCTCCAGAAGATGTCCCAGAGAGCCGCCCGCCGCGCCGGATCCAAAAGCCAGCGCTGGAGGCGCTCCCAGGTCAGCTCCCGGTAATCCTCCATCGGCCACCAGATCAGATGATATTGATAAGACTCGTGGGTGTTGCGGAGGGCGTTCTCCACCTTATACCAGTTGGCGCTGCCCACCAGGATCACCGGGGCCTCCAGGTCCTCGCGCCGCGGGTTCTCTCCGAAATAGCGCTGCTTCCAGTCCCGCAGATACCAAGTGAAGGGCCAGGAGCTGTCGTTGTCGTAAGCCACCGTCACGGCGTCCCGCCCGAGGGCACGAGCGATCTCCTCGATCCGGCGCATGGCGATCTTCACGCCAGGGGCGCCGTGGGCGTAGACCCCGTGCTCCAGGGCCAGGTCGTAGGTGATGAAGTTGAAGCGCCAGGCCACGTGAAGGGTGGCGAAGAGGAGAACGGCCAGGATCGCAAGGGTGAAGGATTGGAAGAGCCCGACGAGGCCGAGACGCGGGCCCAGGTAAACCCAGATCCCCACAACGGCTCCTATGCTGATCAGGGCTGCGATGACCTGGTTGGCTGCCCGGAGAGATTCCAGGGTCGGGGCCTGCATGGCCAGGCGGGCTTGAGGCCAGGCCGTCAGAAGACCCAGGAGGGCCGCCCCGAAGGGGAAGACCAGCAGGGCCGCGATGGCCCCACCACTCCGCCACCAACGCCTCCAGTCCAGAGCCCCTAGGATGTCGTTCAGGAAAGTTGCCGAGAGCAGGATCATCGGGACCGCGAGATGGACCGTGAGCCATGGCATCTTCTCCCCGGCCAGCGTGTAAGCAACCCATGAGAGGACCGTCCACGCCATTAGGAACCCGCGAAAAGCGCTGCCCAGGCGATCGGTGAGAGGCACATCGGCGATCCACCGCCCGAGGTAATAGCCGAGGGCCAGCAACGAGAGCAGGATCGGCATGAACTCATACATCGGGGCGATGACGAAGTAATAAAAGAGCGGCTGGCTTCCCCGCTGGACGCACTGTTGCGCCATCCAATAGCCCAGGGAGCCGATGTAGCCGGTGGCGATCCCGGCGCCGTTGGTAAAGAAAGTCGTGAACAGCGGGAGAGTGATCCCGAAGAAGATCCCCATGAGGATCGGCCAGCGCCCCGGATCCCAGGCCATCCCGAGGGCGGTGCTCAGGACCCCGAAGAGCAAGAAGAGGACAAGGACTCGAATCATCTCCCCGGTGATCCCGCTGAAAGAGCCGCTTTCGAAGATCGACACGGGGACGAAGACGCGGTCGAAGAGGAGCTGCGAAACAGGGTTCAGCCAGATCAGAGCGGCAGGGGAGAGCATCCACAGGCTCAGACCCCCGATGACGATCATCAGATTGAAGGTCGGCTGCTCTTGCAGGCGGGCGCGTCCCCATTCCGCCAGCCGCCACCCCAGGACCCCTATCCCGGCTAGAGCGGTCAACCCGCCAGCCAGAGCCAGCCGCTGGCCCCATTCGGAGATGGACTCCGGCTGACAGAGGAAGGCCATGGGGATCTTCGTCACGTTTTGCTCCAGCCCCCACAGCGCCAGCCCACCCCCGAGGAGAAGCAGCGCAGTCCCCCCTCCCAGTATCAGGCGGTCCTCCCCGGACCAGCGGGGATCCCGGAGGACAGCCGTGGTCCAGGCGAGGAAGAGCAGCAGGCCGAAGATGGCCAGGTAAATGAAGGCCGCCTCCATGGTGGTGTAGAAGAGGGCGATGATCGCCGCCAGGCCGTAGAGCCAGCGGTCCTGTCGGGTTTCCACATAAGCGAAGATCATCCAGACGGTGAGGACCGCCCACAGGGCCATCAGGCCCTCGTCGCGGATGTAGCGGCTGTGATACATCACCATGGGGGAGATCAGAAAGAAGAGGGAGGCGGCGAGGCTGCCCCAGCGGCCCAGCCAGCGGCGCATGAAGAGGGGCAGCATCACCAGGACGATCCCGGCCAGGGCCACGGGAAGGCGTCCGGTGAAATCGTCCGCCCCGAACAGAAGATAAGCGAGGGCGTCGAGATGGAACTTGAGGGGACCGTGCATAAGGGGAGTATGTTGAAAACCTTTGCCTTTAAAGAGCTCATAGGCGTAGTAGACGTGGAGGCTTTCGTCGTGGCTCATCACCCGCTCCCCCAGGCGCCAGAGGCGGGTGAAGACGGCGGCGGCCAGCAGCATCGCCCAGGCGAAGCGCTCCGCCGGTGTCAGATCCTCCCAGAGGGCCTGCCATCGGGATCGTGCAGGAACCCGGATCGTTGCCTCCATCGCTCCGCTCCGGCGAAGATGCCGGAGGCGGATTATAGCACACGCAAGGGCTTTTCGCGCCGGGCGCTGTATGGGCTGCCGCTTGAGAATCGGCCGCTATAAACCGAAGTCGAGGCTCAAGCCCCTCCTATGAGAGGTGACAGCCTGCGGAAGCGGCTTCAGCCGCGACTTCTACTGCGCCCGCGCCCAGAGGATCCAATACCGCGTGATCAGGCCCTCCGCTCCGCGGAGATCCATCACCGCCGGGAAGACGCGCCCCACCCAGCGCACCGGATCCAGACCCGGAGCCATCCCCTCCGGAGCGATCCAGAAATCCGCTTCGTCAGGATCCCGAAGGGTTTCCACCCAATGCAGGCGGAACTCCCGCAACGTCCACTCCCAGAAAGGCGCTTCCTCATCCGGGGCCACGATCCCCACTCGCAGCGCACCGTGCCCCCCGGGGCGCCATCGGGCCTCCTCCCGCAGTGTCTCCACCAAATCCCGCAAGGCCGGGGCGGCCATCTCCGCTTCGGACAGACCGGGTACCGGATCAGCACGACGGATCAGCGCAGCGCTCGTCGCCAGCTGGGCCAGGCCCGCTGTGAGGAGAACCGCTCCCAGGATCCCAACCCAGGCCGGGCTCCACAACTGAGCCCTCCCCCGCGGGCTTTCTTCCTCGGGATGCATCAGGCCCTCGACCAGGAAGAGGGCGAGGATCAGGACCCCGATCACGCCTCCTATGCTGAGCCAACGCATCCATGGATCCGGGGCCTCGACGTGCAGCACCATCCAAACCGTTCCGATCGCGATCCCCCCGATCCCGAAGCCGACGCTGGACACATCCGCCCGCAGGGCCGGCGCGAGGGCCTCCCATCCCCGCTGAACCGCCAGCCCGGCCAGCAACGTCCATGGCAGGAGCACCACGGCGTGCTCCGTGAAAGGAGCGCTGAACCGAGCAAGGCGCACCGCCGTCGCCAGCGCCGCGCTGACCCCCACCGCGATCCCCCGCCGATCCCCCATCCGTATGCTGAAAAAGGCGCCCGCCAGCCCAAGGAGCAGGAGGGGCGCTTCCAGGCGGACCAGGGCGGCCAGGGAGGCCCACCAGAGGGCGAGGCCCTCCGGGGAGAAGCCCCTCCACCAGGCCGGGAGCATCTCGATGGCCTCTCGGACACCGCTCCCCCGAATCCCTCCCCAAGTCCCAACAAAAAGAACGGTGGTGCCCAAAAGCCCCAAGGCCTTCCAGCGGGGAAAAGCGGGATCCGGAGGTTCCAGGGCGAGCGCGGGGAGAAGGGTTAGCACGCCGGTCCAGAAGGCCGGCCCTGCCGTCATCCCGATTCCCAGAGCCACGGCCGGACCGATCCAGCGGGCTGAACGGGAGATCCCCCCGAAGGCCAGGGCGGCGGCCAGCGTCGCAGCGGCGATGGCGTTGCCATCCGGGAAGCGAGCGGCCATCACGGCGGTGGGGGAAACGGCCCAAAGGATCGCCGCCCCGATCGCCGCTGCGCGTCCGACAGGGTATAGAAGGCCCCACAGGGCCAGGACCGTGAGGGCGCCGGCCAGGGCGCTCCCGGCGCGCATCCAGCCTTCATCGGGTCCAAAGAGGGCGAAGACCATTGTGTTCCATCCGGCGAGCAACGGACTGCCTCCAGAGGGCAACTCCCCGCCTCGCCAGGCCGCCCACGCTTGCGCTGCTTCCCTGGGCGACGCCGGCCGCGCCCCCAGGTCCCAGGCCCGCAGGGCCAGGGCCAGCCCGAAAAGCCCGAGGAGGATCCACCGGTCCTCGCTACGGCGCAACGGGTCCTTCATTCCCGCCTCCGGTAGATCACCGTCTCCCCATGGCGGAAAACCGGGTCCATCAGCAACTCGAACTTCCGCAAGACAGAAGGCGAAAACAACCTGCGCTCCGTCTGACCGACGATCACGTAGACGACGCGATATTTCTCCAGGAGCGCTCGGGTCTCTTCAAGGTCCGGGGATCGCCAGAGGATCCGGAGATCGGGCTCTCGACGGGCGATCTCGGCGTAGGATCCTCGCCACTGATGCTCGTGGCCACCCCAGCCCAGCACGGTGGGCAACCCGGTGTGCGCGGCGAAGCGCCCGATCTCCGGCTGGAACGAGATCCCTTCCCAGCCCGGCGCCTCCAGGATCACCGGCGTGCCCGGCACGTGGGCGTTCAGCCACTCGATCGCCGCCAGGTCATCCGGGGCCGATTGCGCGAGGTGAGCATAGCCGTCCAGCGTCGGCGGTCGGGAGAAGAACTCCGCTTTGACCGGGATCATCAGGATCGGATAGAGGGCGGCCAGGGCGATCATGCTGGCGAACCCGATCGCGAGGGCCGGGCCTGCGCGACCCCCTCGCTCCCAGAGCGCTCCCATCACCCAGGCCAGGGCCAGGCTCCACAGAACCCACACCTGATAGTAGAGCTTGAACACCGTGTTCATCCGGGTTCCGAAGAAATCCCGGATGTAAACGAACTCCACCGCCCAGGCCAGGGCGGCCCCAAAGACGATCAGCAGGGGGATGAAATCCTCGCCCTCCCGGTTCGCCCGCCGCCAGAGTTGTGCCGCCCCGATCGCCATCCCGGCCAAGAGCATCGGGACCCATGGCCCGCTCCCCGGCAACGATCGGCCGTCCACCGTCACCGTCCCATCCCACAAGCGCCCCCAGACCCACGGCTCCAGAGCGCTCAGGTCCACAGGAAGCGGAAGGTTCTGACGGGCCACGATCTCGCGCAACACGAAATACAGGCCGACCCACAGCGCCACCGGGATCCCTCCGAGGCCCAGCGCGCCGCTCAGCACGCCGGCGGCCCAGCGCCGAAGGCTTCCCTGCCTTTCCCGGGCTGCGCGCCACGCCTGCGCGAGCAGCCCGGCCACGATCCCAACGACCTGGAAGCCGAACATAACCATAAACTGAGGCAGCCGCGTGCCGTTATGGAAGTTGGGAAGCAAACCGCCCGCCTGGGATCGAAAGCCGAGGTAGAAAGGGAAATAGAAAGCCCATCCCAGCACGAGGATCCCGATCCCCAGGCCCGCGATCTCCCGAAGCCAAGCAAAGGGGGATCGCCCAGCGCGCCACGCCCCGAGCCCCCACGCCGCAAGCCCCAGCCCAGTGTAGATCGGGAAATCCCAGGTGTTCAGGAAGGCCAGCCCGCCGAACGCCACCGGCAGGATCCAGAAAGGCGGCCCGTGGGTCTCCAGAAAGCGAAGCAAGGGCTTGACCGGCCGGTCCGGCTGGAAGCCGGGGAACCTTTCCCCAGCCCGGAAAAGGGCCAGGGCAAGGGCAACGGCCATGAGGTTGAAGGGCAACGCCAGCACATGGGGATGGAGATCCCCAAGCAGGAAGCTGAACTGCGGGAATTCGTCGATGACCTCCTGGTGCTCGCCCTCCGGCGTGTAATCCCGCACCACCCGGGAGGCCCGCCACCAGACCCAGGGCCGCTCCAGGGGGGGCCAGCACGCCGGCCATGGACGAGCAGGAGGTGACGTGTTCAGCTCCGGGATGTCCAGCCAGGCCCAGAACCCGGGGTCCCGGATCCAGCCGCACGAATGGGCCAGATCCAGGATCGCCTCCCCGTTCCCCGCCAGGCCCACCCAGAAGGCCGCGAGGAGGGCAACCGCCCCCGCCATCCGCGGTCGGCCCGGCCGATAGAGTGCCCACAAGTTCCACCCCACGCCGGCGGCCGCCAGCAGCGTCAGGGCGAACCAGGAGGAGACCCCGAGGTTGAACGCGATGCGGGCCGGCAGGCCGGAGAGCTCGGTGAGAAGCCCCAGAAGGATGTAGCCGAAGTAGTAATAGCTGATGGCGAAGCCTGAGAGCCAGGGATCATGAGGAGGGAAACGCTCTGCCCGCACCACAGCGTTGAGAAAGGCTAGCTCCATCGGCTTCTCAGTGTAGGTGATCTCGGGATTGTAAGCCCGGAAGAGGGTCCAGCCGGCGAAGGCGAGGGCGAAAAGGAGTTCATAGAAGAGAACCTGACCCAGGCGCGTGCGAAGCCATCCCCACGGGGATTCTCCGGCGCGCCCGGCCAGCCAGAGGCCCAGGGCGAGGATCAGCCCCCCGACAGTCAGAGCGCCTCCAGCGGAGGGCGGCAGCAGCCCCAAGCTGCCGCCCCACCACCAGAGGAAGCCCATCAGCAGCAACCCCAGAGGCCGCGCGAAAGCCAGCCCGCGGTCCGGCAAGGGACGGAAAACAAGGAACGTGAGCGGCCAAGCCGCGAGGGCGATCAGGGTGAGCAGGAACCACCAGAGGAGCGCGGAGAACATAGCACGCGCCGGATCGGGCCCAGCCCGCACTCAACCCCCAGCGGGAGGCTCCGGGGGAACGTCTTCCGGATAGGTGTAGATCTCCATCCCCATCTGCCGGGCCAGATCGCGGGCCCGCGGATCCACCATAGGGGAGATAAGGATGCGCCGGGCGACCGGCAGGCCGGTGCGGCGGGCGTAGAACTCGGTTTTCCGCTGGAAGGCCGCCACATCACCCCGGCTGACCGAGGAGCGGATCTCAATCAGGATAGCCTTCCCGTCCCGGATCACCACATCGATCTCCACCTGGTCGGGGCGTCCGAAGACGTAGCCCTCCGGATCCATGGCGAGAAAGCGATCCACCTGCCAGCCCGCCTCCTGCAACAACGCGGCCATCCCATCTCGGAAGGCGGCCTCGCTGTGGAGGCCCCAACGAGCCCCGATGGCCCCAATCGTCGCTCCCAAGCGGCGGATCTCCTGGGAATGCCGATCCACAGCCGCCAGAAGCCGTTCAATCACCTGGGCATGGCGCTCCACCTTTTCCATCAGCTGTCGAATGACCTGCGAATGCTCCTCCAAACGCCGCGAATGCTCCTCCACCCGCTCCATCAGCTGTCGGATGATCTGCGAGTGCTCCTCTAAACGCCGCGAATGCTCCTCCGAACGAGCCACCAACACCCGGATCGCGTCCGAGTTCGCTCGGCTGGTCTCGATCAACTGCTGGACCGCTTGCGTCAGCCCAGTCAACATCTGTCGATCGGTCTCTCGTTGCTTTTCTGCCTCTTGACGGAAGCCCCGGAGCTCTGATAGCACCTCTTCCCACGGTCGCAGGACCTCGATGAGCGCCTCCCGGAGGACCTGACGGATCTCCGGGTCCTCCCGCAGCCACTGCGGCAAGGCCTGCCGCACCGCCTCCTTCAGGTTCTCCACGGCCATCCGCTCTCCCTCCCAGATGGAGGACTCCCTCGCCTATTCTACATCGGAGTTCGAAGGGACGTGTTAAGCGAAAAGACGAAGAAGCCGGGACCACGCGTGGTCCCGGCTCCATCCGGATCGCGCGAAGCGGATCCTCAGCCGATGAGCGCCGCCCGCAGCCCTTCCATTCGGGCTCGCACGCTGCCGTCCACCACTCGATCGCCCACCCGAAGGATCAAGCCCCCCAGGATGGTGGGATCCACGCGGAAGACGATCTCTCCGAGGGAATCCAGGCGGGCGGCGAGCTCCTGACGGATACGCGCCTTCTCTTCCTCCTGGAGGGGGAGAGCGCTGATCACTTCCACCCGCTCCCCCTTCAGACCCCGGAGCTCGTCTAAGGCTTTAGGGGGGATCGCGGTAAAGAACTCCTGGATCAGGCGTCGGTGTCGGGATTCATCCAAAGCGTCCCCCACCACGCGATGGGCCGCCGCCAGGGCCAGGGCGGCGATCTGGTTGCGCAGCTCCCCCAGAACGCGCTCCCGCTCCCGTTCGGCCTCCTCCCGGGCCACTTCAAGGATGCGCTGAGCTTCCACTCGCGCTTCGGAGAGGATCTGGGCGCGCTGCTGCTCCGCCTGACGCACGGCCTCGGCGACGATCCGCTGGCGCTCGGCCAGGGCCTCCTCCAGGATGCGCTGGCGCTCGGCCTGCATGCTCGCCCGCAGCTGCTCCGCCGCCTTAGCATCCTCCAGTCCCTTCTCGATCAGCGCCCGTCGCTCCTCCAGGGCCTTGAGCACCCGGGGGAAGACAAAACGGGATAGCAGAAACCAGATCACCAGGAAGTTGAGGATCTGGGCGATCAGATAGATCGGGTTGATCCCAAGGGCCTCCAACGCCAGCCTCCCGGATCTCGAGGTTCAGGTGCTCGACTACGCGACGAACTTCAGGAGCAGCGCCACGACCAGCGCGTAGATGGCAATGGCCTCAGCGAACGCAATGGCCAAAATCATATTGAGCTGGATCTGCGGGGTCGCTTCGGGGTTACGCCCGATCGCCTGCAAAGCCCCGCTGGCCAGAAGCCCAATGCCGATCCCGGGGCCCAACGCCCCCAGGCCGATCGCCAGACCGGCTCCCAGCACGCTCAACGCCTGTGGCGAAAGGATCTCCTGCGCCAGAATCAACCCCAACATCTTGGATCCTCCTTATAAGAGATTTTTGGATTGCGACAATCCGGCACGCGCCGGCACCGAACAGGCCGGCTCCGGATCCTTCGCTTCGCTCAGTGATGACTCTCCGAATGCTCCTCCCCATGCCCGGCTGTCGCCAGGGCGATAAAGACCAGGGTGAGCATCATGAAGATGAAGGCCTGGATCAACCCCACGAAGATCTCCAGGCCGTAGAAGACCGCCGGGATCAGAAGGGGGAGCAGGAAGATCATGATCCCCAGCAACACATGGCCGGCGAAGATGTTCCCAAACAATCGGAAGGAGAAGGAGACAATCTTGGCCACCTCGCTGATCAGCTCCAGAAGACTCACGAAGAACTCGATGATCCCCATGAAGCCACGGCGGAGTGCCTTCACGTTGAAGAACTTCCAGAAATAGCCCGGTCCCAGGGCCCGCACTCCCCACACCTGCACCATGAAGACCGCCACCAGGGCAAGCCCGATGGTGAAGTTCAGATCGGTGCTCAAGGCCCGGAGATAGGGAACCAGGACGAAGCCGGCCCCGTGGGCTTCCCCGGCTTTCGCGCTTCCCTCCCCGTGCCCTTCACCCTCCCCATGCGCACCCGCCTTCGGACCGGAGGCTTCCGCAGGAGCCGCCGCCGGCTCCGCTGTCAGCAAGGTGATCGGACCCCAATGGAGAACTGCATAGCCTGGCTCCGGGCCGTGGGCAGGCTCCACCTTCCCGATGGAATCGAAGCCGGGGATTAAGCCCAGCCAGTTCGCCGCCAGCACCATCAGGAAGATCGAAGCCACCAGGGGGAAGACATGGCGCGCCCGAGGGCCCAGGACCACCTTGGCCAGGTTCTCATACAGGGCCTCCACGAGGAACTCGAAGAGGTTGACCAGGATCCCCAGGCCGCGCACCGGTGGCGGGAGCGGACCTGCCCGCCGGGCTGCCAGGAAACCCAGCCCCAGGACCACCAGGTCCACCAGAACCATGGCCACCATGGTGTTGGTGAGCGGGGCGCCGAAGAACAGAGGGCCAGTCAGCGGCTCCGGCTTCACCAGGATCACCGGGAGCACGGTCTTGATCGGCTTGCCCGCCACGGAGAGCCCCTGCCCCAGGGTGCCGAAAAACAACGAGGTCCCCAGCACGAAGCCCAGGATCAGGGGGACCACCACCAGCCTCTGGAAATAACGGATCACCCGGGTATCCCGCAGCCCCCACAGGGCCAGGGCGATCACAAAAGCATCCACCACCAGAAACCCGATCAGCCCGCCCGCCGAGGGGAAGGAGATCGCGCCCAGCCCGCCGATGAGCGCCCGCAGGCTTCCCAACAACCAGAAGGAAGCCTGTCCTCCCACCCCGCACGAGAGCAAGGCGATCAGCCCCAGCAACGCATAAGGACCCATCCGTCGGATCAACTTCCCCATTGCGGCGCCTCACCCTCCCGGATTGGTTGATCGATTCATCGGCCTGGAGCCTCGCCGGGCTTTATCCAGCCGCCTTCCCAGGATCGTCCGGCTCATCTTCCTGCCGGAGCCCGGCGGGGCCGGGGCCTCGCCTCCCGGGTTGCATTCCCTCCATCCGGAATCGGGAGGCTGCGGTCATCGCCGTGCGGACCATCACCACCAAGCCCAGAGTCGCGCCGGCGATCATGCAAGCCGCCGTCAGCACCGGCCGGGTCCCCAGCCGCAGATCCAGCCACAGCCCACACAGCATCGCCCCCACCACAAACACCACGGGGATGAACCCGATCTGGGAGAGCGCCCCCGCCAGCGCTAAGTTCCAGGCCCGGATCCACCATCGTCCAGGGGATTTCATCGAAACTGCTTGTCTGAAGGTTTCTCGGCTCCGGCTTCGCGCCTGTTGAGCCACACGACCATAATGATACCGGTCTGCCCGTATGTCGACAAGGCCCCTCCCCGAAAATTCGCACTCACCGGCCGGTTTTAATCCGGCTCAGAGGGCTTGGGCGGCCATTTGCGCCAGCTGGTAAAGCGGGTAGACCAGCACCGTGAGCAACAGCACTCCTGCCACAGTGAACCACAAAGTGAAACGGGCCGGGCGGGAGATCCAAACGGGTTTCCCTTCCTCGGGCGATCGGTCCACATACATCGCTCGAGCCACCATGATGTAGTAATAAAACGCCACCATGGCGTTCAGCACCCCGGCGATGGCCAGCCAGAGCAATCCGCTCTCGATGGCCGCGGCGAACACGAACAGCTTAGCGAAGAAGCCAACCAGCGGAGGGATTCCCCCCAGGGAGAGGAGGGCAGCCAGCATCGCCAGGGCCAGGCCGGGGGAACGTCGGGACAGCCCCGCCAGGTCCCGGATCTCCTCGCTTCCCGTCACGTTGGTCATGATCACCGCAACGGCGAAGGCAGCGATGTTGGTCAGGGTATAGATCCCCAGGTAGAAGATCGAGGCGGCGATCCCCAGGGGGCTGGCCGCTGCCACCCCGATCAGGATGTAACCGGCCTGGGCGATGCTCGAGTAGGCCAGCAACCGCTTGAGGTTGCGCTGGGGGATCGCCAGGAGGTTCCCCACGGTCATGGTGACGAAGGCCAAGGCCGAGATCAGGGCGACCCAATTCCCCTGCACCGTGGGGAAGGCCTCGATCATCGCCCGGATGAGCACGGCGAACCCGGCCGCCTTGGAAGCCACCGAGATGAAGGCGGTGATCGGGGTCGGCGCCCCCTCATAGACATCCGGGGTCCAGAAATGGAAGGGCACGGCGGAGACCTTGAAGCCGAATCCTACCAGCACCAGCAGGAGGGCCGCCATCACCGCCGGAGAAGGCAGCGCGCCCAGGGCCTGGGCGATGCGGGCGTAGGCGATCTCCCCGGTGAAGCCATACAGAAGGGCCAGGCCATACAGCATGATCGTGGAGCTGAAGACCCCGAACAGGAAATACTTCAGCCCCGCCTCCGCGGAACGCGGGGTGTCCCGCAGATATCCCGCCAGCAGATACAGGGCGATCCCCACCGTCTCCAGGGCCAGATACAACGTCACCAAGTTGACCGCTGCCCCCATCAGGCCCATCCCCAGGATCGAGAGGAGCAGGAGGGTGTAATACTCGCCGCTCTGGCGCAGGGGGCGGAAATCCATAGAGATCGCCACCGTGAGGATCCCTGCGAGCAGGAAGATCAGGCGGAACAACATCGCCGCAAGATCCGCTCGCACGGATCCACCGAACGCTTCATAGGGGGCCGCCATCCCTCCGGCCAGCTGCGCCGCCTGGACCGCTGTCACCCCCAGGGCCACGGCCAGCCCCCCGATGGCCCAGTAGCCCAGCTCCCGCTTGCGTCCCTCTGGCAACCAGGCGTCCGCGGCCATGGTCACGACCGCCGCGACCACCAGCACGATCTCCGGCAGGACCGACCAGAGATGCGCCCACCAGGACAGCTCGCTCATCCACGCCTCCTCTGGATCAGTGGATCTCAACGAAGGGAGGCCAGCATCGCCCCGTGCAGCAGCGCCGCGATCGGCTCCACGCCCATCTGGATCAGGTCGGTCATCACCCGCGGGAACACCCCGATCAGGACGAACCAGACCGCCAGCGTGACGATGGCCACCTTATCCAGGACGGTCACGTCCCCCACATGGGGGTAGCGCTCCCGGTTCAACTCCCCAAAGAACGTGGCCTGGAGCGCCCGCAGGATATAGGCCGCCGAGAGGGCAATGCTGGGCGCGGCGAGGATCGCCACCCAAGGATACCACCAGGCGGTGTCCCGGGCCGCCCAGATCCCTGCGAAGACCTGAAACTCCGCGATGAACCCAGAGAAGCCCGGCATCCCCATCGCCACCAGGCCGCCCAGGACGAAGCCGAGGGTCGCCATCGGCATCGCCCGGGCGAACCCACCCAAGTGGGCCAGATAACGCGTGTGCGCCCGATCGTAAACCATCCCCACCACGGCGAAGAGGATGGCGGCCATCACCCCGTGGGAGAACATCTGCAGCACCGCCCCTGTCAGCCCGGTGACGTTCATCGCCGCGAACCCGATGGTCACAAAGGCCATATGCCCGATGCTGGAGAAGGCAATCACATATTTGAGATCCTCCTGCACCAGGGAGATAGCCGCCGAATAGAGGGCGGCGACCACCGCCAGGAAGACCACAACCGGCAGCCAGTAGACCGCCCCGCCCGGCAGCAACTCGATCCCCACCCGCAGGGCGCTGTAGGCCCCCACCTTCATCACCACCCCGGCCAGGAACATCGAGCCCGCCGTAGGGGCCGCCGAGTGTCCATCCGGCACCCAGTTATGGAACGGCCACAGGCCGGCAGTGACTGCGAAGCCCAGGAAGACGGGGAGGAACCAGAGGTAATCAAAGCGCACCGTCTGGCCGAAGACCTCCACCGGCCGCGCGAAGGCCCCTCGAGCCGCCAGCTCGCGCAACACATCCATATCGAACGTGCGCACCGGGGACACAAAATACAGGGCCAGGGCGCCCACCAGGGCGATAATGGACCCCACCAGCGTGTAAAGCACCAGCTTCATCGCCGCGTATTCCTTGCGGGTGGAGCCCCAGATGGCAATCAGGAAGTATTTGGGGAAGATGGCGATCTCATAGAAGAAGAACAGCAACACCAAGTTGCGGGCCACGAAGACCCCCATGATGCCGCTGGCCAGAAGCAACATAAAGGCGAACAGCTCGTGGGGGCGGTCCTCGATGTTCCACGAGACCAGCACGCCGGTGAAGAGGACCAGGGCGGAGAGCAACACCAGCGGCAGACTGACGCCATCCACCCCTACATAGTAATGAATCCCCAGCTGAGGCAACCAGGAGATCCGCTCCACGAACTGATAGCCGCCGGCCGAGCGGTCATAGGCGACGAAGGCCCACAGGGCCAGCAGCAACGTGAAGCCGGAGACCGTGGCCGCAAAGACCCGCGCCGCCTCCTTCTGATGGCGCGGGATGAGCAATAGGAGGAGCGCCCCCACCAGGGGCGTGAAGACAATGAAGCTGAGAATAGGAAGCGTCACCGCCGGGATCGTCATCCTTCACGCTCCATGAACGAGAGTAAATCATTTAAATCCGCAAAAGGAGTTCGGTAACGAGCGCAAACAACCATACAACGTAGAATATCATTTGCCTCAGATACGGACAGAAACCCTCGACGGACAAGACTTGCTAAGATCCCCAAGGTTCCTGATATTTGCACTTTCATCTGTGTAGCATGGAGTCTCGCAGCTCGATCATCTGTTAACAACATCCACCCCCTTACAGCCGCAATCGCGATAGATACTGCTTCCCCGAAATGCGGCTTGTTGGGAAGTTTTGCGAGCAGTTCGACCTCTCTGGGATCTTCTAAAAAGACAATTTTAAGCCAGCCATCTGGATGAAGCGGATAAGTGACCTTTTCGACGGATCTCAGAAATTCATAACCGTCTTCCACGCCCTTTCGGATTTCTTCGAAAACTGGATATGCGATATATATCTCATTCCACAATAACGGGAGAAGGTCCAGACGCTGCGCGGCGGCGAAATTTGATAAGACTGTTGTATCAACTATTGCCGACATTCAGGAAGTCCTCCAACGCTCGGATCTCGGCCAAAGCTTCCGTGCGATCTGCAGGTCCTAAGCGCAGGGGTACACCGTAGCGCTCTAGGATTTCCTTCATGCTCTCCACGCTTACCCTGGCGATCGCAGCCGCTTGAGCCAAGGTCAGCTCGGGATCCGTTCGATAGCGATGCACCGCCAAGGCCACTCGTAGGTGTGGGCGATCCTGAAGCAGAAGGCGCAACGCCTCCTCCATCACCTCCTCTTCGCTCTTATATAGGCCTGCTTCTACCAAGTCACGGATCCGGATCTCCATAAAGCGCCTCCTTCATCCGAACAGCCCACGCAGGGCTGCGTCCAGGGTGGGCACGATCCAGGCCGGCCACAGGCCGGTGAGCAACATGAAGGCCATCAGCGGCGCCACGGCGAGCAGTTCCCGCCCGCCCATGTCCGGCAACCGGGCCCACTGAGGGTTCAGCGGTCCATGCAACACCTTCTGAATGGCCTTCGTAATGAACGCGCCTGTGATGAGTAACCCAAGCATGGAGATGGCCGTGAGGGCGGTGAACACTGGCCAGGCCCCCTGCACCACCATATACTCCGCCACGAAGCCCGCCAGGCCCGGCAGCCCCACCGAGGCCATTGCGCAGTAGATCAGCACCCCACCGTAGCGGGGCATCCGCGCCCATAGCCCGCCATAAGCCTCCAGATCCCGGGTGTGCGTGCGATCGTACACCACTCCCACCAGGGCGAACATCGCCGCTGAGGAGAGGCCGTGGGCGAACAGCTGCAGCGCCGCCCCGTTCACCGCCATCAACGCATGATCCCGCACCGCCGGGTTGCCCAGGGCATAGCCGGCCACGGCGATCCCCAGCACCACGAAGCCCATGTGGTTCACCGAAGAATACGCCACCAGCCGCTTAAAGTCCCGCTGGCCCAGCGCCGCGTAAGAGCCCAGGACGATGGCCGCGGTGGCCAGGAGGGCCAGGGCAACGGCGAACCGGGCGGATTCGGCTGGAAACAACGGGAAGACGATGCGCAGGAAGCCATAGGCCCCCAGCTTCAGAAGGATCCCCGCCAGGATCATCGAGCCCGCCGTGGGCGCCTCGGTATGGGCGTCCGGCAACCAGGTGTGGAAGGGCCAGACCGGCACCTTAATGGCGAAAGCGATCACGAAGGCCCAGAACACAATGGCCTTCACCACCTCCATCGGAACCCCTGCCAGGGTCCCCTGGAGGGCCGGCCAGTGCCGGCTGATCTCCAGCAAATCGAAAGTCCCACCCTGCGTTCCCCCCAGGGCCGCCCAGATCAGCTGGATCCCCAGCAGAAGGCCCAGGGATCCCGCCATCGTGTAGAGGATGAACTTCAGGGCCGCGTAATGCCGCCGCTCCGGCGCCCCCCAGTTGTTGATCAGGAAATACATGGGCACCAGGCCCAGCTCCCAGAACAAGAAGAAGAGCACCAGATCCAGGCTGACGAACACCCCCAAGATCCCCGTCTCCAGGGCCAGGAAGAGGGCGAAATACGTCCGGGGATCCTGAGTGATGTTAAAGGAGACCAGGACCCCCAGGGGCGTGAGCAGCGCCGTCAGGAAGATCAGCATCACGCTCAGGCCGTCCACCCCGAGGAAGTAGCTGGCGTTCACCTGGGGGAACCAGACCGCCCGTTCCACGAACTGGAAGCCCGGGCGGCTCCGGTCGAAGTTCAACCACAGCCAGATGGAGAGGGCCAGCGGGATCAGGCTGAAGGCCAGCGCCAAGCCGCGCTGCAGCCGGACGCTGTCCCGCGGCGTCAGCGCGATGAACCCCGCCCCCAGCAACGGGATGAACGTGATCAAAGTGAGGATCGGGATCGGCTGCCCGAAGAGCGTCATCGCCGGCTTCCCCCTTCCGCCTTCAGGATCACAGGCACGACTTCAGAACCCTCGCAGCATGGGCGCCACCGTGTACAGCACGATGAAGCCCAGAACCCCCAGCACCACCACCAGCAGATAGTTCTGGACCAGGCCGGTCTGCAGGGCCCGCAGCTCCCGGCCGGCGGCCTTCACCGCCTCCCCGATCCCATCGCCGATGCCGTTGACCACGACCCGATCGAAGAGGCGCAAGGCGCCCCCCATCGACCAGACCGCATCGGCGACGCCGTGGAGGAACCCATCGATCACCACCCGATCCACAAAGAACGCCACGGCCCGCTCGGCCAGCCACAGGGTCGGCTGGACAAAGACACGATGGTAGAGATCGTCGATATACCAGCGGTTCCGAAGGAAGGTGTGGATAGGGCCCAGGCGAACCAGAGGATCCGGCTCGCCTGCCGCCAGGGGCCGACGGGCGTAGACCAGCCCGCCCAGAGCCAGCCCACTCAGCGCGATGAGAGAAGAGAGCACGACCGGGACGGCGTTGAAGGGCGGGGCCTTGGGGTGCTCGAGGAGGGTGCCGCCCACGAACTCATGGAACCAGTTCCGCCCGAACAGCGCGCCCAGGACCGGGAACCCCTCCGGCACCCCCACGTAGCCTCCCAAGACCGCGAAGAGAGCGAGGATGATCAACGGCATGGTCATGGAAGCCGGGCTCTCTGCCGCGTGAGCGGCGGCTGGGGACCGAGGCTCCCCGAGGAAGGTCAGGGCGATCTGGCGCATCGTGTAGAAGCCGGTGAGGACGGCGGCCGTTGCCAGCAACAGGAAAACCAACAGCGGCAGGAGCTCCCCTTTCTCGAAAGCCCCGTGGAAGGCCTCTCCCAGGATCTCATCCTTGCTCCAGAAACCGGCCGTGATCAGCGGGAAGCCCGCCAGGGCCAGCCCGCCGGCCAGGAAGGTCCAGAAGGTCACCGGCATCCGCCGGGCCAACCCGCCCATCTGCAGCATATCGTTGGGATCGAAGGGCTCCTCATGGCCATGGCCGTGACCGGCGTGATGGTGCCCGTGCTCCATGGCATGGATGACCGAGCCGGAGCCCAAGAAGAGCAGCGCCTTGAAGAAAGCGTGGGTGATCAGATGGAAGGCCGCGGCGACGTAAGCGCCAATTCCCACCGCAGCCAGCATGTAGCCCAGCTGGGAGATGGTGGAATAAGCCAGCACCCGCTTGATGTCGTTCTGGGCCACGCCCATCGTGGCCGCCATGAAGGCCGTGAAGGCGCCGATCAGGGCCACAACCCAGAAGGCGGTCTCCCCGCCCAGGCCGTGCTGACCCGCCTGAAGCAACGGGAACATCCGGATGGTGGTGTAGACGCCGGCCGAGACCATGGTCGCGGCGTGGATCATCGCGCTGACCGGCGTGGGACCCTCCATCGCGTCCGGCAACCACACGTGCAGCGGGAACTGGGCGCTCTTGCCCACCGTGCCGGCGAACAGCAGCAGCGAGGCCAGGGCTGCCACCGAGAGGCCCGCTACATAAGAGGGCGTCTCCGCCAGCGTCTTCAGCGTCTCGGGATTGCGTAGGATGTCGTGGAAGTTCAGGGTGCCGGTCTGAGCGTAGAGGTAGGCGATGCCCAGGAGCATCAGCACATCGCCCACCCGGGTGGTCATGAAGGCCTTCACGGCGGCGCGGTAGGCCGAGGGCTTGCGATACCAGAAACCGATGAGGGCGTAGGAGCAGAAGCCCATCACCTCCCAGCCGATGAACAGCATCAAGAGGTTATCCGCCACCACCAGCAGCAACATCGCCGCCTCGAACAAAGAGAGCAGCGCGAAGAAGCGACTGTAGTGGGGATCCCCCGCCATGTAGCCCACGCTATAGATGAAGATCATCAACGAGACCAGGGGGACCATGAAGAGCATCACCGCCCCCAGGGGATCCACCAGCACCCCGAACTCCAAGGGTCGCGCCCCCACCGGCAACCAGGGGATGCGGGCGGCGATGGGGTGCTCCCCCAGGTGCTCGATCCGGAGGGCGCTCCAGAACACCACCTGGGAGAGGACGAAAGAGATCGTCACCGAGCCGATGGCCAGGGTGTGGCTGAGGCGCTTCCAGCGGTTTGCAAAGAGTGAAATCAGGCCGAAGGCGATGAACGGCGGCCACGGGATCAGGGCCGTCAACAACGCCAGGATCGTCCCCTGGTTCTCCATTCTCCTCCACCTCGAGAGATTAGCCCCTGAGGAGGTCGATGTTCTCCACGTCGACCGTCTCGCGGTTCCGGTAGATGCTGATGATCAGCGCCAGGCCGGCGGCCGCCTCCGCCGCCGCCACCACCAGCACGAAGAGGGCAAAGGCCTGCCCCACCATTCGATCCGGATGCAGGTAGCGCCAGAAGGAGACCAGACTGAGGTTCACCGCGTTGAGCATGAGCTCGATGGCCATCAGGATCGCGATGGCGTTGCGCCGCGCCAGGACCCCATACACGCCGATGCAGAACAGCGCCGCCGCCACCAGCAGATACCAGGTCAAAGGGATCATCGGGAAGCCCTCCACCGCGCGAAGATCAGGCCCGGCTCCGGGATCTCAACGCTTCTCCCGGGCGATGAAGATCGCCCCGATCAGCGCCGCCAGGATCATCACCGATGCCAGCTCAAAGGGCAGGGCGAACTGGTTCGGGTCCACCAGGGAGCGTCCCAGGGCCTCGATGGCGTCCGCCGGCACCCCGGGGGCGGCCGTCGGCCATGGGAACCCGGCCAGCACCGGGGCCAGCAGGACGAAAAAGAGCCCGGCGATCACCGCAGCGGCCAGGCTCTGGTTGTTCAACGGCGGGCCGGGGTTCCGGGCCATCCCCCGGGTGAGCATGACGGCGAAGATGATCAGGATGGAGATGGCCCCGATGTAGATCAAGACCTGCACCCCGGCCAGGAACTCCGCCTCCAGCAGGATGAAGAGGCCCGCCACCCCCACCAGCGAGAGGATTAAATAGAGCACGGCGTGGAACAGATGCCGGCTGAGGACGGTCATCAGCCCCGCCCCCAGGGTCAGGGCCGCGAACAGGATGAAAACTGCCTGGATCAACGTCATCGTCCACCACGCTCCCGGAAGGTCTCCTCGGGCGAAGGAAACAAGTCTAGTGAGGTTCCTGTACTTCCCTTGCCGTTCAATGCGCCGCCATAGCGGCCTCAACGGCTTCCGCCTCCGCCTCGGCTGCCAGCGCCGCCATCCGGGCCCGGCGCCCCAGATACCCCGGCAGGGCCAGCGCTCCGATCAGCATCGCCATGTTGAACAGGAAGAGCCCGGCCGCCCACATCCCGCCGCTCACCCCCGCCGCCCGCAGGCCTTTGTCCACCAGCGCCACCCCGATCAGATTCAGGATCATCAGGGGCGTCAGGAACTTCCAGTTCAGGTTCAGCATCTGATCGATCCGAATCCGGGGAAGCGTGGCCCGCAGCCAGAAGAAGAGGAAGATCCCTACGCTCATCTTGATGAGCATCCACAGATAGGGTGGGAGCCACGGCCCCCGCCAGCCACCCAAAAAGAGGACAGCGAAGAGGGCGGAGACCACCAGGGCGTGGACGAACTCACCCAGGAAGACCAAGGCGAACTTCATGCCGCTGTATTCGATGTGGAAGCCGGCCACGATCTCCGACTCGGCCTCCAGCAGATCGAACGGCGTGCGGCCTACTTCTGCCACGCCCGAGAGGAGGAAGGCCAGCGCCGCCACGGGGAGCACAAAGAGATACGGCACATCCTGGGCCTGCACGATCCCCACCGTGGACATGGTCCCCGCGATCATGACCACGACGACCACACTGAGCACCGCGGGGATCTCATAGCTGATCAGCTGGGCCACCGCCCGGAAGGCGCCCAGCAGCGCGTATTTGTTGTTGCTGCCCCAGCCGGCCATCAGCACCCCCACCAGGGCCCCCGACCCCACCGCCAGGACATAGAGGACCCCGATGGAGAGATCCGCCCCGATGGCCCCCGGGCCGAAGGGGATCACCACCAGCGGCGCCAGCGCACATGTGGCGATGATCAGGGGCGCCAGGTTGTAAACCCAGCGATCCGCCCCCGCCGGCATGGTGTCCTCTTTCGTCAGCAGCTTGATCCCATCGGCCACCGGCTGCAGGATCCCATACGGGCCCGCCACGTTCGGCCCCAGTCGGTCCTGGAAGCGGGCCACGATCTTACGCTCCACATAGGTGAGGATGGCAAACCCGATGAGACCGAAGTTGGCCAACAGGAAGGCCTTGATCAGGCCTACCACCAAAAACACGGCCTCCTCCGAGAGGCCCAGGCTCCGCAGGAACCCGTACAGCCACATCCCCAGATAGGGCAACAAGTTATAGATAAAATCGTAAATCTGCCCCATGCGAACCTCACACGGGAAGGTTCAAGCGTCCAGGGAGATCGCAACCCTCACACCCACTCCAGCGCGCCCTTTCGCCAAGCATAGAGCAAGCCGCCCAGCAGCAGGAGCAGGAAGAGGGCCATCTCGATCACGGCATACAGACCCAGCTGGTTGTAAGCCACGGCCCACGGGAAGAGGAACACCGCCTCCACATCGAAGAGCACGAAGATGAGGGCGAAGATGTAATACTGGGCACGGAACTGCACCCAGGTATCCCCGACCGTCTGCACGCCGCATTCATAGGCCTCAAGTTTGAGGGGGTTTGGCTTCTTGGGCCGCAACGCCCACCAGAGGAGCAGAGTGGCTCCCAGAAGGACCAGGGAGAGCAAGAGATACAACGCGACGACCGCATAGGCCGACAGCACGTCCCCTCCCCCTTGTTGCAGATATCACAAAAAACGCAAGCCTATTATAGCATCAGGAGAGGGCACTGACAAGGCCACGCACGCTTCCCCGGATATCCTAAGCCGGATCAAGGCCTGGACAACTGGGGCCGCCCACAACAGACGGATGATCCATCCATCAGGACGCCAGCGGCGATCTCTCCGTGACCGCCACGCTTATCCGGACAGCCTGCCTTAGCGGGAAGGCATCCCCCTGGCGAAGGAGAGAGAATAAGATAACCGAAGCTCTCACGCTTGTGGGAAGATCGATGGAGATCTGGATCCTAGATCCTTGGGGGACAGAGGAGCGGCGGGCCTGGGCGGAGGGGTGGACTCGGCACAGCCGGCACCAAATCCGCCGGCTCGCCCTCCCCGCGGATCCGCTCCCACCCGACCCCGTCCGCGGGCGGGAGCGAGCCTTGGCCCTCGCCCGCCGCATCCGCCGCGCCCTCACCGGATCCGCCACCCCGGATCCAACCCGCCTGCCCGCCGGCCGGCCCCACCTCCTCCTGGCCCTGGACGGCATGGATGTCGCCGTCTTCCGGGAAGCGACCGCCGATCTTCTGGAGGGGATCCCCGTCTGGATCTACTGGCACGACAGCGCCCTCGGGCGGCGGCGCTTATCGGATCCCAACCGCGCGGCCCTGGAGGCGTCGTCCGCCCGCGCCGCGGACCGCCTGCTCTTCAACGCCGAGGGGCACCGCCAGCGCTTCCTAACTGCTCTACAGGCCATCGACCCAGCTGCGGCCGCCATGGGGGCAGCCCGCTCGGCCACCCTCCCACCCGGCTTCTCCTTCCCTACCTCATCTCCCCGGCTAACGGCCCCCGAGGCCATGGGATGGTTCCTCTGGATCTTTCGAGGCGATCTGGAGGCCCTCGATCGCCTCCTGGACGCCATGGGGCTGGCGGCGGCGAAAGGGATCGACTTCCGCCTGATCGCGCTGAGTGAAGATCCGCCCCGAGCGGCCCGCGCCCTCGAGCGGCTCCCCCGCCCCCTGAAGGCCCGCCTGTTTGGGATCCTCCATCCGGAGGACCCTGAGGCCAGCCGCTGGGCCGCCCGAAGCCACGCCCTCCTGGAAACAGACCCGGAGACCCGCTCCCCCATCTGGACTATGACCTTCGCCGCCCGAGGGATCCCTCCCTGGGTTCCCGAGGGGTCCGTGCTGGCGGAGCTGTTGCCCGGATTGCCCACGTGGCGAAACGGAAGGGAACTGGCGGAGTGGATCGAGATGGAACGAGGGGGCGCCGCGTCGGCCTCCTCCCGCATCCCTACTCGAGGATTCACCTTTTGGCTGGAAGCCCTTCGGCCCTATGCGTGGCCTGCCCTCGCCGCCCGCTATGATGCGTCCATGGCCGGCGGAGAAGCGGAGGGCGCGCCTTGAGCGCCCGGCCTGCGTTCCGCCCACCACGCGCGGAGGGCGATCCACAACCGGGCCACCGGGCCCAGGGCGGCGCGGCGGGTGAACACATCGTAGCCGTTGCGCTCGATCGCCCCGAGGATCCCCTGATACAGCTCGGCGGCGGCGCGGATGGCCACCCGCCCCTCCGGGGAGAGCCAGCGCAGGCCGGGGAGAGCGGCGGCGTAGAGGCGCCGCGCCCGCGTGATCTGGAAGCGCATGAAGGCCCGCCATCGGGCATCCACCCGCCCCTCCGCAATCTGCTCCTCTGAGATCCCGAAGGCCCGCAGCTCCTCCCGGGGCAGATACAGCCGGCCCGCTCGCCAATCCTCCCCCACATCCCGCAGGATGTTCGTGAGCTGCAGGGCCACTCCCAGCCGGACGGCGTAAAGGAGGGCTGAGCGATCCGTGTAGCCGATGATGAACATGCTCATCAGCCCCACCGTCGAGGCCACCCCGTAACAGTAAGCCGCCAGCTCCGCAAAGGTCTCGTAGGGACGCAAGTCCAGATCCCGGGCAACCCCATCCAGAAACTGCTCCACATAGCCGCGGGGGATGCGGTAGCGTCTTCGGGCATCGGCCCAGGCTACCAGCACCGGCTCGTCCGCCGGAGGCTGAGGGGAGAGGGCAAGAGCCCGCCACCGCGCCAGGGCCACCGCAGGATCGGTCCGCGGTGCATCGACCAAATCATCTGTTACCCGACAGAAGGCATAAAGGGCCCGCACCGCCCGTCGCTTCTCCGCCGGCAACAGGGACGAGGCCAAGGCGAAAGACCGGCTGTAACGCCGGATGATCCCCTCGCAGACCGCATACGCCCGATCCACATCCCCCACCCTCGGAGAAGACTCCAGAGCCTCCGAGCGGGCCGCCTCATACGCCCACCCCACAAGAGGACGCTCCCACTCCGCCCAGGTCTCCTCCCGCATCGACCCCTCCCTCACCCCGAATGTCAAGGTCAAGGATAGCGCCTTGTCCATGTTTTGTCAATATTTTGCCCACAAATCCTTGACAAAATATGTGTGCCGTGGTAAGGTGGAGTGGGGTGCACCGGGGGAGCGGATCCCACTGGTTCCCGGGCGGGTCCCCCCGGTCAGCTGGGGGGACCCGTCTCCGGGGAAATCCATTGGTCAAGGAGCGTGCCGATGAGGACATTGGAGGTTGTAGTGATCGGAGCAGGGGTGGGGGGGATCGCCCTTGCTGCCCGGCTGGCGCGACAGGGGGCGCGCGTGACCGTGTTCGAGAAGAACGAAGGGCCGGGAGGCCGCTGCGACCGCTGGGTGTGGGAGGGCCATCGCTTCGACACCGGGCCCACGCTGCTGTTGATGCCCGAGATCTTCGCCGAAACTTACGCTGAGCTCGGCGAGCGGCTGGAAGACCATCTCGCGCTGCGGCGGGTGGATCCCACTTACCTCGTGCATTTCGAAGATGGGACCGTCCTGCAGATGACGGCGGATCTGCCGACGATGCGGGATCAGCTGGAGGCCCTGGAGCCGGGCAGCTTCACGGCCTTCCTGCGCTATCTCGCGGATGGGCACCGCTTCTACGAAGTCGCCCGGCGGGAGTTCATCGGGCGCAATTTTCGCCACTGGTGGGAATACTTCAGCCCTGCTCGCCTGCCCCTCCTCCTGCAGCTGCGGGCCCTCACGGCCCACTATCAGGATGTGGGGCGCTATTTCCGGGATCCGCGGCTGCGCGCCGCCTTCACCTTCCAGGACATGTATCTGGGCCTCAGCCCTTTTGAGGCCCCCGCCACCTACGCGCTGCTGGCAGCGTCGGAGATCACCCAGGGCGTCTGGTTCCCCAAGGGAGGGATGTATCGGGTCGTGGAGTCCCTGACGGCCATCGCCGAAGGCCACGGCGTTCGCTTCCACTACCGCACCCCGGTGGCCGCGATCGAAGTCGATGAGGACCGGGTGACAGGGGTTCGTCTGGAGGGCGGGGAGCGAGTGCGGGCGGACCTCGTGGTGGCCAACGCCGACCTTCCCTATGTGTATCGCCATTTGCTTCCTCCGGGGCCGGAGGCGGAGGCCATGGCCCGGCTTCGTTACACATGCTCGGCGATCACCTTCTACTGGGGCCTTCGGAAGTCGCTGCCCGACCTGTGGGCTCACAACGTGTTCCTGGCCGGAGACTATCGCAAGAGCTTCGAACAGATCTTCCGGGACCTCCGGCTGCCGGAGGAGCCCAGTTTCTACGTGCACGCCCCGGCCCGCCTCGACCCAGACGCCGCCCCGCCTGGCGAGGACACCGTGATGGTTTTGGTGCCCACCGGACATCTGCCTGCGGATGGTCGTCCGCCAGAGGACCTGCAGGCCATGGTGGAGCGGGCCCGAGCGGCGGTGGAGGCGCGTCTGGCTCGGGCCCTGGGGTGGCCGCTGGGGCCCTTGCGAAAGTTCGAACGGGTGTATACCCCGCACACGTGGCAGACGCGTTACCATCTGGAGCGCGGGGCCGCCTTCGGCCTAAGCCACACGTTCGCCCAGGTGGGCTACCTGCGCCCGGCGAATCGTCATCCGCGTTACCGCAACCTCTACTTCGTGGGCGCCAGCACGCATCCGGGGACCGGGTTACCGATCGTGTTGCTGTCGGCTCGGTTAACGGCCCAGCGCATCGTCGAGGAATGTGCGGCGTGGTTTGCAGCACGCCGCTATCCGGTGCCGAGGGCGTCAGCGACCGCGTAAGCCAGGGAGGTCAGGATGGAGGAGGCCGACCGGGCCCCCACCTACAACCTCCGCGCGGTGATACGCGAGACCGGGATCCGCCCGGACACGCTGCGGGCGTGGGAGCGCCGGTACGGGCTGCCGCGTCCCCACCGCACCCGTGGCGGGCATCGCCTTTACTCGCGTCGGGACATCGAGATCATCCGCTGGTTGATGGCCCGAGAGGCGGAGGGGATGCGGATCGGCCAGGCCGTTGCCCTCTGGCGCGCCCTGGAGGCCGAAGGCCAGGACCCCCTTCGGGTTCGCCCAGTTCGCTCAACGCGGGACCAGCTTGCCGCCCTGCGGGCGGCCTGGATCGAGGCCTGCTTGCGCTTCGACGAGAAGGAGGCCGATCGGATCATGGGCGAGGCCTTCGCCCTGTATCCGGTGGAGCAGGTGTGCCACGAGATCATCGAGGCAGGGCTCGGGGAGATCGGCGAGCGGTGGTATCGTGGGAAGGCCACCGCTCAACAGGAGCATTTCGCCTCCGCGCTGGCGATGCGCCGACTGAACGCCCTGATCGCGGCGGCTCCGCCTTCCGTGCGTCCCCAGCGGATCCTGATCGGCTGCCCACCGGAGGAGTCCCATGCCCTGCCCGCTCTGCTCCTCACCCTCCTCCTCCGACGCCGAGGATGGGAGGTGATCTACCTGGGCCCCAATCTGCCTCTGCTGCGTTTGGAGGAGGCCCTGATCGCCATCCGCCCTCACCTCGTGATCATGCTGGCCCAGATGCTTCCGACCGCCGCCACCCTGGCCGACGCCGCTGAGATCGTCGCCCAAAAGGGGATCCCACTGGGCTACGGTGGGCGGATCTTCCAGCGACCGGGGCTGGGGGACGCCATCCCAGGGGCTTTCCTCGGCACCACGTGGGAGGAGGCCGTAAGCCGAGCGGAGGCCCTCGTGGCCCTCGGGCGCCCCATCCCGCCGCTTGCGCCACTTCCCGAGGCCTTCCGCCGGGCCCTCCAGGCCTACCGTGCCGCCCGGCCCCAGCTGGAGCTGGAGATCTGGCAAGCATGCGGGACGATCCAAGCTTTGCTGGAGTCCCTGGATTTAGGACCGATGACCCCTCTGCGGATCATGGAGGCCGCCCTACGGCTCGGGCGGCCGGAAGCGGTGGCCGAGGAATGGCGATGGGCGGCCGGCTTGCTGCGCCATCACGGCGGGTCGGTCTCCCTCCTGGCCGAGCTCACCCGTGCCTATGCCGGAGCCCTGCGCCGCCTCCTGAGCGGGGAACCCGCGGTCATCCGGCTGGCGGAAGTTTTGGAGGCCTGCTTGACCTCTCTGGAGGGATCGGAATGCGGTTCCGACACGCCTTCATCGTGAGCGCGCCCTTCGAACGGGTGGCGGCCTTCCACCGCGATCCCATCGCCCTGGCCCGCCTGACGCCGCCTCCGCTGTCGATCCGCTGGATTCATCGCGAGCCGGTCGCCGAGGGAGCACGGGCCCGCTTCATCCTGCAGTGGGGCCCCGTCGCCATCCCATGGGAGGCGGTCCATCGGGAGGTCTCCGCAACAGGCTTCGTGGACGAGCAGGTGGCGGGACCGTTCCGAAGGTGGGTTCACCGTCATCGCTTTCGGGAGATCGCCCCGGGGGTGACCGAGATCGTCGATGAGATCGAGGCGGCGCTGCCGCGGCATCCCCTCCGGGCGCTGGTGGCCCTGGCGATCTGGTTGGGGCTTCCCCTCCTCTTCGCCTACCGCGCCCGGGCTACCCGGCGCGCCCTTCAGACCGCCTCTCAATGAGGAGAAGATCCCATGCGTGTCGTTGTGATCGGAGCGGGCATCGGCGGGCTGACGACGGCCGCCATCCTCGCCCACGACGGGCTAGAGGTGGAGGTGCTGGAGGCCCACACGGATCCGGGGGGGTGCGCAGCCACCTTCTCCTATCGAGGTTTTCGCTTCGACGCAGGGGCAACGCTGGCCGGCGGGTTCGCCCCGGGGATGCCCATGGCGATCCTGGGGGAACGGCTGGGGATCTCGTGGGGCATCCATCCGGAGGCCCTCGCCATGCAGGTTCACCTGCCCGATGGGACGACGATCTCCCGCTGGACGGATCGAGAGCGGTGGCGGATAGAACGGCGCGCGCACTTCGGCGCAGCGGGAGAGCCCTTTTGGGCGTGGCAGGAGCAGACCGCTCAAGCCCTTTGGGATCTCGCGCGAGAAGGGTTTCCCTGGCCCCCTCAGGACGCCGGTGAAGGATGGAGGCTCTTTCGGAGGGCAACCGCCTGGCTGCGGCGGCATCCGGGGATGTGGAGCTCCATCGTTCAGGATGCCTTCCGCCCGGTGGCGGCGCGGCTGCCTGAAGGGGAACGATTGCGCTTGTTCGTGGATGCCCAGTTGATGATCAGCGCCCAAGCCCCTGCAGCGCGGGCCAACGCTCTCTACGGAGCGGTCGCCCTGGATCTCCCACACACCGGTGTCGGGTCCATGCCTGGCGGCATCGGGGCGATCGCTGAGCGGCTGGTGGAGGCTGTGCGAAGGGCCGGGGGGCGGGTGCGCTTCGGCCAGGAGGTCCAACGGGTTCGGCGTTCCGGGCCGCGCGCCTTCCGCGTGGAGACAGGCGCCGGGGAAGGGATGGAGGCAGACGTCGTGATCTTCAACCTGCCGCCCAGCAACGCGGCCGCCCTGCTGGGTGAGGAGGCGCCGCCCATCCTGCGCAGGCTCCCGGAGGCCCCGCCCGACGGCTGGGGCGCCTTCATGGTCTACCTGGGGGTGCCGGAGGATCGGATCCCCCCGAACCTGCCGCTCCACCACCAGATCCTGACTGAAGAGGGGCTTGCGGAGGGAGGGATGATCTTCCTAACTCTCAGCCCATCGTGGGACCCCACTCGTGCTCCACCGGGGTTTCGATCCATTACCCTCAGCACCCACACGGCCCTGGCGCCCTGGTGGGAGGCGCTGGCCCGCAGCCCCCAAGCTTACGCAGCCCGGAAGGCCGAGCTGACCGCGCGCGTCCTCCGGGCAGCCCGCCGCCTCCTCCCCGATCTGCCCGCATCCGAGGCGGAGTGGCCGGAAGGATGGGTCCTCCGGACCGCCACGCCGGTCACCTTCCATCAGTTTACCCGCCGTGCCCGGGGATGGGTGGCCGGTTTCCCCCAGACTTCCCTGTGGCGATATATCGGCCCTCGCCTGGCCCCTGGGTTGTGGCTCGTGGGAGACGCCATCTTCCCCGGCCCCTCGATCCCCGCCGTGGCCCTGGGAGCCATGCGCGTGGCCCAGCAGGTGCAGCGCGAAGCGGCCCGGGCCCGGCGCTGGCTTCTCTGGGGCCGTCCGCTCCCTTCATCCTCTTCGCTTTCTGGAGGCTCGATCCGATGAACGCCCTGCGCATCCTGGAGGATTTCTACCGCGGGATCATGGCCAGCTATCCCCCGCAAGGGGAAGCCCTGCTCGCCCGGGTCCGGCCGGAGGCCTGGCGGCAGCTTGCCTTCCGCTACACACTATCGGTCGAGGCGATGACCCAGATAAGCCACATCATCGAAGAGCAGGCGATGCAGCATCCCCGACCGGTCTGCTTCCATGTCTCGTTCCAGACCCTGTCCCGCTTCCTGCCCCAGCGCGAGCGTTACCGAGCGCTGGCCCCCCGGGTGGAGCGGCTCTGGCTATATGGGGCCTTCGATGTGGCGGACCCCGAGGAGGCCCAAGTGGGCCCGAACGTGATCCTCATCGATACGGAAGGAACCCTTCTGTTGTCCTACTGGTTCGTCATCGCGTATGGGCCCGGGCTCTCGATGTGCCTGCTCGCCCGGGAGATCCCGGCGTTGGACGGCCAGGGCCGATTTTACGAGGGATTCTATACTTTTGAGCCCACAGTGGCCTATGAAGTTCTCTCCATGCTCCACCTGGCCTTTCCGAAACAGGTGCCTGTGCCGACACCGGTGGAGGAATTGTGATGGCCGAGGTGGCCCTCTGGTGGATCCGGCGGGATCTGCGTCTCCACGACGCCCCGGCCCTGCACGCTGCCCTGAGGGCCGCTGCCGCAGTGGTTCCCGTCTTCATCCTCGATCCCACCCTGACCCGAGCCCCGGGAGCGACCATCCGGCGGCGATTCCTGATCGGCGGATTGCGGGCGCTGGACGCGGCCCTGCACGCCCGCGGGGGCTGCCTGGTGGTTCGGGAGGGATCGCCCGCGGAGGTCTTAGAGGCCCTGATGGCCGAAACCGGCGCCTCGGCGATCTTCGCGGAGCGGGATCTCACCCCTTACGCCCGGCGTCGGGATGCGTTCGTGGCCCGTTCGCTTCCCCTGCGCCTGGTGGGCCATCCGACCATCCATCCTCCTGAGTCCTTGGTCCGCGCCGACGGGGGCGCCTATCGGGTGTTCGGGGCCTTCCGTCGCGTCTGGGAAGCACTCCCCCTTCCCGCGCCCCTGCCTCCGCCGGAGCGGTCCTTGGCCACACCCACCGGATTGTTCTCCCTCCTCCACGTCGAGGGATGGGAAACGAGGATGATCGCGCAAGAGGAGGAGTTCCCTCCGGGAGAGGCCGAGGCGCTGCGGCGGCTGCGGGCCTTCACGGAAGGGCCCGAGGCGCCGATCTACCGCTATGCCCGGGAGCGGGATCGATTGGACCGCGAGGGGACGGCCCGGCTCTCCCCTTACTTCCGGTTCGGGATGCTCTCGCCGCGCACCGCTGCGGCGGCCGCCATTGCGGCCATGGCGAACGCCCCCGATGCGGAGGGCCAGCGGAGCGCTCAGGCATGGCTGAGGGAGCTGATCTGGCGAGACTTCTTTTACGTGCTGTTCGCCCACGAGCCGGCGCTGCGCCGGCGGAGCCTGTTTCCCTTCGGCGAACGCATCCCATGGCGGTCGGATCCCGAGGGCTTTGCGGCCTGGGCCGAGGGGCGCACTGGCTATCCCCTGGTGGACGCCGGGATGCGTCAGCTGCAGGCGACCGGATGGATGCCCAATCGCGTGCGGATGGTGGCGGCCGCGTTCCTCGCCAAGCATCTGCTCATCGACTGGCGATGGGGAGAACGGTGGTTCATGACCCACCTTCTCGACGGCGACCCGGCCGTCAACGGGGGGAACTGGCAGTGGGCCGCGGGGGTGGGGGTGGACACCGCGCCTTACGTGCGCATCTTCCAGCCCGCGGCCCAATCCCGACGCAGCGACCCGCACGGCGCCTACATCCGGCGCTGGGTGCCGGAGCTGGCGGACGTCCCGGACGAATACGTGCACGCCCCATGGGAAATGCCTCCTGAGATCCAGCGGGCCGCAGGCTGTCGCGTTGGAGTCGATTATCCAGCGCCCTGGGTGCCGGAAAGGGCAGCGGCGCAGGCGCGGGTGATCTTCCGGGAGGCGCGACGACGATGAAACCAATGAAAGAGAAGACCGATGGCCACGCGCCGCCCATCCCCTCAGTGGAAAGCCGGCTGCGCGCCCTCGCCGTGCGACTGCGCGGCGGCACGTGGCTGGATGCTTTAGAGGCGCTGCGCGCAGGGGCCGGGGACGTGTTCCGCTTGGAGATGCCGGGCTTCCGAGCCGTGGTGGCCGCCGGCCCCGCCTCCATCCGCGCGGCCCTGGTGGAAGCGGTCTCCTCCCTGCGCTCCCGGGTGGATCCGGACCCGGTGGTGCGCCTGTTCCGGACCGGGATATTGGTGATGGACGGTGCGGAGCACGCCGCTCTACGTCGGATCGCCGCGCCCTTCTTCCGGCCGGCGGCGCTGGAGCGCTTCGCCCCCACGATCGTCCGCGCCGCCGACCGACAGATCGAAGCCTGGGCGGACGGAGCGCATGTGGAGATCATCGAGGCGATGCGGACGCTGGCCCTGGAGGTCCTCCTTGAAGCCCTGTTTGGAATCCCCGGGCCGACGGAGGCGCCGCGGCTGCTCCCGCTGCTGCGGGCCGCCCAGGCGTATATCTCCCCGGGCCCCTGGCTCCTCCATCCCGCCCTCTCCCGACCCGGCCTGAAAGGGCCCCTTCAGGAGCTGGAACAGGTGCTCCGGGATCATATCCGTGAGCGCCGAGCATGCCCGATGGGGGGAACCCTCCTGGACGCCTGGATCGAGGCCTTCGGGGGCGATGAAGAGCGAGTGCGGGATCAAATGCTCACCATGCTGATCGCCGGTCACGACACGGTGGCCGCCTGGCTGGCGTGGACAATGATCCTCCTGGCCGCCCATCCGGAGGTTCAGGAGCGAGCCCGAGCAGCCGTGGACGCGCGGCTGGGCTGGGGAACGCCAAGCCCGGAGGCCCTGCGCGGCCTGGAGGAGCTGGAGGGGATCGGCTGGGAAGCCCTGCGCCTGTATCCGCCGATCCCCGTTCTCAACCGGCGGGCGACGGCCTCCTGCACGCTGGAGGGATGGACGATCCCCGCCGGAGTTCGAGTGATGGTCTCGCTCTACACGCTCCATCGCCACCCGGGCCTGTGGGCGGAACCTCACGCCTTCCGCCCCGAGCGGTTCCGAGGGGAAGGGATGGGGCTGCGGTTTCTGCCTTTCGGGGCGGGGCCGCATACCTGCATCGGCGCACCGCTGGCGCGGCTGGAGTGGAAACTGGCCGTGGCGCGGATGCTCCAGCGGGCGGCCTTTGAGCCGGCGTTCTCCACCCCGCGGCCGCGGATGGGGGCCACGCTGGAGCCCGCGCCCGGCCTCCTCGTGCGGATCCGACGGAGGTGGTAAGTGAGCGGGCGTTCCCTCCGCGATCTCCCGATCCCTGAGCTGGCGGCGGTCCTCCTCTCATGGTGGGCCTTCGCCCGGGCGAGCCGCCTGCCGCGACTGGCCCTTCCGCCTCCACAGGAACTTCTGCCCGCCCTCTCCATCATCGTGCCGGCGCGCAACGAGGCCCGGAACCTGCGCCGACTGCTGCCCTCCCTGTGCGGCCTGCGCTACCCGGGCCCCTTGGAGATCCTGGTGGTGGACGATGAGTCAGAGGACGAGACGGCAGAAGTGGCCGTGGCCTTTGAGGCGACCGTGCTCCGCGCAGGCCCACGCCCGCCGGGCTGGCTGGGGAAGCCCTTCGCCGCCCACCGGGGCGCGGAGGCTGCATCCGGGGAATGGTTGCTTTTCACCGATGCCGACACCTGGCACGCTCCCGACAGCGCCGCGAGGGCCGTGGCCTGGGCGCTTCAGCATCAGGTGGATGCCCTGACCCTCTTCCCCGATCTGGAGACCGAACGCATCTGGGAGGCAGCCGCCCTCGCCGTGGCCTTCGCCGGGCTCTTCGCCGGCCTGCGCCGCTTCGACGGGCTGATCAACGGCCAGTATCTCCTGATCCCCCGCGCCGTCTACTTCGCCAGCGGAGGGTTCGCCGCGGTGCGGGACCGGATGCTGGAGGATCTGGCTTTCGGGCAACGGCTGCGAGCCCTCGGCTATCGCATCGCCCTGGTGGACGGACGCGATGTCGTGCGGGTGCGAACGGATGGAGATCTTCGGGCATGGATCCACCGGATGGGGCGCTGGGCCGCGGGGGTGATGGAAGCACAGGCCATGCGCCCGTGGGTCCCGGTGTTGCTGACCGCAGGGATGGCCTTCCCGCTGGGCGAGGTGAGGCGAGGGCGTCTGGGAGCACGCCTCCTCCGCTGGGCATTGGCCGGGCTGGGGGCCTATCCCTGGGCGCAACGATGGGGATGGCCGGCCGCGGCCGGGCTGGCCCCGTTGGGAGCAGCCCTCCTCGCGGGGAGCGCCCTCTGGGGGCTGGCTCGCCGCTGGAGCGGGCATGGGATCCCGTGGAAAGGCCGAAGGGTTCGTTGAAGTTCGAGGAATCGCGGAGACCACGATGACCTACCTGGGATTTCTCGCTCTGTTTTTAGGGATCCCGATTCTCGTCCTGGGAGCCCTTGCGCGCCGGCGTCCGACAGAGCGGCGAGCATGGACGGCTATGGCGGCCCTTAGCCTCATCGCCCTCCTCTACACCACACCATGGGACAATCACCTGGTGGCCATGGGGGTTTGGGGCTACGACCCGCAGCGGGTCCTGGGGATCACCCTGGGCTGGGTGCCGCTGGAGGAATATCTGTTCTTCGTGCTCCAGCCGCTCCTGGTAGGCCTGTGGGCGATGGCAGAAGGCCCCAAGCCGCCCCCGCCGGAAACGACAGGCGGGAAGGGCCGATGGGGTCTCCTCATCGCCCTGGCTGCCCTGGAGATCGGGGCCCTTGGAGTCTGGATCAGCGGCCTGCAGGAAGGGGCCTACCTCAGCCGGATCCTGGCGTGGGGGCTGCCGCCGCTGGCCCTCCAGGTGGCGGTGGGCGGGGACCGACTGTGGGCGGCGCGAGAGGTGCTAGCCCGCCGCTGGGCCGGACCCACCTTGTGGCTGTGGCTGGCCGATGGGATCGCGATCCGGGCCGGCATCTGGTTCATCCGGCCTGAATTCACCGTCGGCCTGGGACTCGCTGGGCTCCCCCTGGAGGAAATGGTCTTCTTCGCCCTGACCAACCTCCTGGTGGCCAACGGCTGGACGCTGGCACTCGATCCTGTGGTGGAGCGGCGGATCCGCCAGGCGGAGTTCCGCCCTCTGCGCATTCCCTCGGATTAGAAGGGGCCGAAGAGATGGAGCTCGGGCTTCGGATCGGACTGTGGACCCTGATCGCCGGGGGGATGGGCGCCCTTCCCCTGGCGTGGGCCATCGGACGGTGGGGGATGGGCGTGGAGATCCGATCCTTCGGCGACGGGAACCCAGGGGCGATGAACGTGCTGCGGGCCGGAGGATGGAGGTGGTTTCTGCCCGCGCTGCTGCTGGAGTTCCTCAAAGGCGCGGCGCCCATCGCGCTGGCCCGGTGGATCGGGGGCCTCTCCGGATGGGCCCTGGTCCCCCCTGCCCTGGCCGCGCCCCTGGGCCACGCCTTCACCCCCTGGTTGCGGTTCCGGGGCGGAAAGGCGCTGGCCGTCACCTTCGGCGTCTGGTGCGGCCTCACCGAATGGCGGGTCCCTATGCTGTTGGGAGGCCTGTTCGCTGTGACACTGCGGCTCTTCCGCGCAGAAGGGCAAGCGGTGCGCGCAGGGATGCTCGCCCTGAACCTCCTGCTCGGAGGCGCTGCCCTTGCCGGATTCGCTGACATCAGCCTCTGGGCGGTCGCTCTCGGCCACACGCTGCTCCTGTTCTGGACCCATCGGAGGTCATCATGAGGAGGGAGATCATGGAGATCGTGATCTTCGGAGCCACAGGCGGCATCGGGCGCGCGCTGGCGCAGGCCCTGCAGGGTCGGGGCCGGCTCTGGCTCACCGGGCGCAACGAGGCCGCTCTCTTCGAGCTGGCCGAGACCCTGGGGGCCGAGGCGGAGGCGATGGATCTCTCCGACGAGACCGCCGTTCAGGCTTTCCTGGCGGAGATCGGCCCGGTGGATCGGCTGTTTTACGCCGCCGGGGCCGTCTTCCCCGCCCCCCTCGCGCGGACCGATCGCGAGGCGTGGGAGCGGACGTTCACGGCCAACCTGTGGGGCGCCTTCCTCGCCATGAAACACGCCCGATGGGGAGCGGGCGCGCGGGGAGTGTTCCTCGGCGCTTACCCCCAGCGGATCGCCCTTCCGGGCCTGGGGGCCTATGCGGCCTCGAAGTGGGCCCTGGAGGGCTTGCTCACGGTCGCGCGTCGGGAGCTGCGTGGGGTGCGTCTGATGCTGGTCCGCCTGCCAGCGGTGGCCACCGGCATCTGGGCGCCTTTCGGCGGTCCCCCGAAGGGCGCCATGGACCCTGAGGAGGCCGCCCGGCGCATTCTGGAGGCCGTGGAGGCGGAGGCGCCTCCAGATATCCTGGAGCTTTGAGAGGAGGAAGCAATGGGCTTCCCTCGCCCGCGCGTGGTCGTCAGCGCCTGCCTGGGATTCGCCGCCTGTCGGTATGATGGGAGCCTCATCCCCCACCGCGTGGTGGAGGCCATGGGGCGTTATGTGGAGTTCATCCCGGTCTGTCCGGAGGTGGAGATCGGCCTGGGGACGCCCCGGCCGCCGGTGCGGCTGGTGCAGGAAAAGGGGACCGTGCGCCTGATGCAGCCGGACACCGGAAAGGATCTCACCGAGGCCATGCAACGCTTTGCCCGGGCCTTCCTGGACCGCCTGCCTCCGGTGGACGGCTTCCTCCTCAAGAACCGCTCCCCCTCATGCGCCGTCAAGGACGCCATGGTCTACACGGCGGATGGAATGCGGGGACCCGGCCTGCGGGCCGGGCTGTTCGCCGAGGCGGTGCTGGAGCGGTTCGGAGATCTGCCGGTGGAGGACGAAGGGCGTCTCACCAACCGCAGCATCCGGGAGCACTTCTTCACGGCCATCTTCGCCCTCGCGGCGCTGCGAGAGACCCTGGAAGAGGGCAGGATGAAAGACCTCGTGGCCTTTCACACCCGCTACAAGCTGCTGCTGATGGCTTACAGCCCCCGGCGGCTTGGGGAGCTGGGGCGGATCGTCGCGAACCCGGAGCGGGCGCCCCTGGAGACCGTGCGCGCCCGCTACGCGGCCGCCTTCCGCGCCGCCCTGCGCCACCCGCCCCACCGGCCCGTGGTGGTCAATGCCCTCCTGCACGCCTTCGGGTATTTCTCCGATCGCCTGAGCCGGGCGGAGAAGGCCCACTTCCTGGAGACCGTGGCCGCCTACCGGGCGCGGCGGCTGCCTCTGAGCACGCCCCTGGCCTTGCTGCGCTCATGGACCGCCCGCTTCGATGAGCCGTATCTTCGCCAGCAGGCTTTCCTCCTCCCCTTCCCCGAGGAGCTGATCTCCCTGGAGGATTCGGGGCGCGGCGAGGGCTGGGTGTGAGCAGAGGATCGCGGCTGTAGCCGCTCATACAAAAAGGCGGTTTCTGTAGGAGGGGCCTCGGCCCCGAACCTCCGCCTTCGATGGCGCAAGGGTCGCAGCGAAAGCCGCCCCGATAACTCCGAACACCTGACTCCCGACTCAGTCCTGGGCCACCTGAAAGCGGCCGTTCTCAAAGACCACCTTCTGGATGATCCGCTGGTCGACCAGCGGCGTCTCGGGGCGGGCGCACACCACGATCCGCACTCGATCCTTCAACGGCGTCACCACCACCTTGCGGGCCAGGATCTCCTGAACCTGGAAGATCCCCGCCGAGTTGCTCAGGTAGACCGCGATCTCGATGGGCAGATCCCCTCCGTCCCGGATCTCCACCGCATCCACAGCCAATGCGGACACCGAGTGGATGTCCACTTTCCCCAGATCAAAGGCTGCCCGCCCCCGCCCCTTGGTCATGTCTGTGCCGTCGGCGATGGCCACTACCGCGGCCTCCACCGTCAGCGGTGGGGGCGATCCATCGTGGCTGGCGATACACGAGAGGATGAATCCGGTGATCAGCTGCTCCTGCTCGGGATCCGGGTAGATCTCCGGCAGCCAGCGAGGGAGCAACTGAGCGGCCAGGAACACTCCATATTCGATGTGTCCTGCCCGATGCACCATGTTCCCGATGTCATGTAGCATCTCCGCCGCCATCACCACCAGGAAGGCGTCGTCCAGCTCCCCCGCCCCTGACGTCACCACGTCCATGGGAACTTGGTGACGCACCAGCAGCTGCATCATCTGCATCGCCGCAGCAGTAGCCACCCGCGCGTGGACCGGCCCGTGGTCGTTGTAGTTGAGCTTGTAAACGGCCATGTAGTTCGAAAGATCCCAGCACGCCGAGGCCCGCGGATCCCGGACGATGCGCTCATAGAGGTGAGCGGCCCGCGGATAATCCGCCAGGATCCGGCGGATGGTGGCGTCGGCCTGCTCCGCCAGCTGCTGATAATCCGGGGCGATCTCGATGACCACCCCGTGATCCCGATAGGAGATGCGACGCCGCGGCATCCGTACCTTGCTCATCCCCAACCTCCTTCCGGCCCCGCTTCCGCTGAGGAGCCCGCGCGCGAGGATCCTTCCACCATCCCTTTCAGCTCATAGAGTTTGTGGAGCGCCTCCAGCGGGGAAAGGGAATCCGGGTCCAGGTTCCGCAGGGCCTGGACCACGGGGTGCTCGGCGAAAAGGGGCAGGGGCGCAGCGGGGGGCGCCTTGGGCTGAACGGCCGGTTCCCCGCGTTCCAGCCGACGCAACAGCTCCCGCGCCCGCCGGATGACTGCGCGAGGCAGGCCCGCCAGCTCCGCCACGTGGATCCCGTAGCTGCGATCCGCGCCGCCGGGCCGCACCTGATACAGGAAGACGATGCGGCCCTCCACCTCCGCCACCGCCATGTGCGCGTTCCGAACGCGAGGGAGATACGCCGCCAGGGCGGTCAGCTCATGATAATGCGTGGCGAACAGCACCTTGGGCCGCCGCTTCGGATGGTTGTGCAGATGCTCGGCCACCGCCCAGGCGATGGCCAGCCCATCATAGGTGCTGGTCCCCCGCCCGATCTCGTCCAACACCACCAAGCTGTCCGACGTGGCCTGATGCAGGATATAGGCCGTCTCGTTCATCTCGACCATGAACGTCGAGCGGCCCGCGGCCAGCTCATCGTGGGCCCCGATGCGGGTGAAGATCCGATCCACCGGCCGCAGCCGGGCCCGATCCGCGGGCACGAAGGAGCCCACCTGGGCCATCAACACGATCAGGGCCACCTGGCGCAGCAGGGTGCTCTTGCCGGCCATGTTTGGGCCGGTCAGGATCAGGATGCGGCCCTCCGCATCCAGCACGACGTCGTTGGGGACGAAGCGCCCGGCCAGGGCCTGCTCCACCACCGGGTGCCGTCCGCCTCGGATCTCCAGGACGTCCTCCTCGGTCAGCTCGGGGCGGACGTAGCGATGCCGGGCGGCGGCCTCCGCCAAGCTGGCCACCGCGTCCAGATGGGCCAGGGCTTGGGCGATCGCGCGCAGGCGGGGAAGCTCCTCCCCGATCCGGCGACAGAGATCCCGGAACAGCTCGGCCTCCAGCTCCGCCTGGCGGGCTGCTGCGTTCAGGACCTGGGTTTCGTATTCCTTGAGCTCCGGCGTGATGAACCGCTCGGCGTTGACCAGCGTCTGCTTGCGGATGTAGTCCGAAGGCACCGAATGGGCCGCTGCCTTCGAGATCTCGATGTAATACCCGAACACCTTGTTGTAGCCGACCTTGAGGGACCGGATGCCGGTCCGTTCCCGCTCCCGTTGCTCCAGCTCCGCCAGCCACGCCTGGGCCTCCCGGGCGAGGGACCGCCAGCGGTCCAGCTCCTCGGAGAACCCCGGTCGGATTACCCCACCCTCCGAAAGGGTCGCCGGCGGATCGTCCACCAGGGCCCGGCTCAGCAGCTCCAGCAGCTCCGGAAGGGGCTCCAGGCGATCGGCCAGGGGCCGGACGGCCCCCGCGTGCGGGCCCTCCATTCGGCGAAGCAGGGCCTGGATCTCCGGCAACGCCGTGAGGGCCCGGCGCAGCGCCGCCAGGTCCCGGGGGGAGGCGAGCCCGCTCCCGATCCGCCCAGCCAGGCGCTCCAGATCGGGGAACCCGCGCAGGTGCGCTGCCAGACGATCCCGGGCGATGGGATCTTCCACAAAAGCCTCCACCTGATCCAGGCGGGCCTCGATGGCGGCCCGATCCCGCAGGGGTTGCGAGAGCCAGGCTCGCAGCAGCCGACCTCCCATCGGCGTGCGGGTGAAGTCCAGGACCGAAAGGAGGGATCCGCGCCGGCCGCCCCCCGAGGCGCTCTCCACCAGCTCCAGGTTCCGCCGGGTGGCCGGGTCCAGGAGCATATAGCGAGCAGTGGAATACATCTCGATGGAGACCAGCAATGAGAGCGCCTCCGGACGGGTCTCCTGAAGATACTGGAGGATCGCCCCCGCGGCCCGGAGGGCGAGCGGTTGATCCTCCAGGCCGAAGGCGTGCAGTGAAGTCACCCGGAAGTGCTCCAGCAACGCCGTGCGCGCCACCCCGGGCGCGAAGCGATGAGCCGGGAACGGCGTGAAGGCGCAGGCGACCTCTCCGGCCGAGGGCAACGGCGGCGTGGCAGGCTCCCCCGGCGTCACGGGATACAGACACTCCCGGGGCGAGAGACGCAACCACTCGGCCTCCGCCTCTCGCCGGGCCTCCGGGCCCGTCCACTGGGTGGCCGCGAACTGCCCTGTGCTCACCTCGCAATAGGCCAGGCCGATCCCCTCCCCCTCCTCGACCCACGCCGCCAGATAGCTCGGTGCCCGCTCCTCCAGCAACGTCGGCTCCAGGGCGGTGCCCGGGGTCACTACCCGGACCACGCGGCGGGGCATCAGGCCGTTCACCGGTTCGCCGACCTGCTCCGCGATGGCCACGCGATAGCCCCGCTCCACCAGCCGGGCGAGGTAAGCCTCCAGGGCATGGGCCGGGACGCCGGCCAGGGGCACCCGTTGCCCCTTCCCAACCGGCCGGGAGGTGAGCACCAGATCCAGCTCCCGGGCGACGATCTCCGCGTCCGCATCGAAGGTCTCGTAGAAATCGCCCAGCCGGAAGAACAGAATGGCGTCCGGATGCTGGCGTTTCAGATCCAGATACTGGCGTCGGATGGGGGTGAGATCCTCCACGGCACTGCCTCTCCATTCCGCTACGCGAGGTGGAAATTCAGTATAGCCCTTATTTCTCCTTGACACAGCCCCAAGGTTGCCTTATCCTAACGAACGAAAGAAAAGGGTTCTGAGGAAGATAGAGGAATTCCGCCAGGGCTTCGGAGGAGCGCCTTTCGAATGGCGTGGGTTCTGGGTGTCCTCCTCGGGTGGATCGGCCTGCTCCTGACCTATCGGGGCGTGCGGCGCTCCCGCTCCTCGGAGGCGCGTCTGTGGGGGCTGGCCCTCCTCGCCCTGGCCCTCTGGACCTGGAGCGAGAGTCTGATCATCGGCACGTCCGATCCCGAACTGTGCATCCTGGGGTTTCAGGTTCAGGCGCTGGGGGTGGCGGGGGTCGCTCCTTTCTTCCTCTTGGGCGCCCTCCGATATTCCGGCCTCCGCCCTCGTCTCCGCCTCTGGCACCTGATCGGAGTCCTTCTGATCCCCAGCCTGACCGTCCTGCTGGCCTTCACCAACGATGCGCATCACCTCGTCTGGTCCACCTTAGTCGTCCGCCCGGACGGCTCCCTCGCGGTCTCTTACGGGCCCTGGTTCTGGGTGCACACCCTGTTCGCCCTTCTGGCTTTCCTCGGCGCGGTGATCCTCCTGCTTCCAACCCTGATCCACGCTTACCGGGTCGCGTTCCGGGTCCTTGTCGGGTTCCTGCTCGCCGTCGCCCTGGTCATGGTCAGCGTCTTCATGGCGCTGCACGATCCTTCGTATGCGCAGCTCCCCACGGCATGGCGAGGGGCGCCGGCGATCGCGCTGGGGCTGGCCACCGTGTTGCTGGGCCTGATCTTCCAGGCCCTCCCGCGCCTCCGCCCCATCCCCCTCGCCCGGGGCCTGCTCATCGAGAGGATATCCGAAGGGATGATGGTGCTGGATTCGCAGGGTCGGGTGCTCGACCTCAACTCCCGGATGGCCGAGCTGCTGGGACGTCTCCCGACCGAATGCCTCGGCGCGCCGGCGGAGGACCTGCTCCGGGCATGGCCGGAGCTCCGGGATGTATGGCGTGCGGCAGTCCATGAAGGCGGGGAAAGGATCGCAGAGCTCCGCCATCCGGCTCAGGAGCGCTGGTTCCTCTTTTCCATCCATGCGATCCCTTCTCAAGGGGAGCCTGAGGGGTGGCTGGTTCGAGCCAGCGAGATCACCGAACACCGGCGCCAGGCTCTCCGACGCGCCCGCCAGCAGGAGGCGCTGCTGCGCCTGGCCCGGGATCCCCGGATCCAGAACGGGGAGCTCGAGGAGGCCATGGCCCGGATCGCCTGGACGGCCGCGGAGACCCTGCAGGTCCACCGGGTGAACATCTGGCGGCTGGACCCGGCCACCGGCCGCCTGTCCTGTCTGATCCATGTGGAGTGGCCGGAGGGGCGGACGGGGAAGGAAGCGGATCTGCGCGCGGACGAGTTCCCCACATATTTCCGGGCCCTGGAGGAGGGGCGCGCCATCGACGCCTCGGACGCCTGGAGCGATCCGCGAACCTCCGAGCTGCGGGAGCGCTACATGGCGCCTCGGAACATCCGCTCGATGCTGGACGCGCCCATCCGCCAGGGGGGACAGGTGATCGGGGTGATCTGCCATGAGCAGGTCGGGGAGATCCGCATCTGGACTGCGGATGAAATCGCCTTCGCAGCGGAGGTGGCGGATCTCATCGCCCTGGTCTGGAGCAACGCGGAGCGACGGGCCGCGGAGGCCCGGGCCCAGCGCTATGCCCGGCAACTCCAGCTGCTCCAGGGGATCTCCCAGGAGCTCTTCCGCGCCGCAGATGTCGAGCACCTCTACGCGCTGACCCTTCGGGGCGTGCGCGAAGTGCTGGGGGCGGATCGAGCGGCGGTGCTGGTGCGGGATCCAGATGGGGTGGCGCGATTCAAAGCGTGGGAGAACCTCTCCGATGGATACCGGCGCGCCGTCGAAGGACACTGGCCCTGGGACCCCTCGGATCCGAACCCCCGCATCCTCTGGATCCCGGACGCCGCCCAATCCCCCGAGTTGGGGGATGTGGGGGAGGCCGTGCTTCGGGAAGGCATCCGGGCCCTGGCCTTCGTCCCCATCCGGAGCGAGGGGCAGACCTTAGGCAAGCTGATGCTGTATTACGATGCCCCACGCCATCCCGATGAGGACACCCTCCGTCTGGCGGAGACCCTGGCGGACGCCGTGGGCATCGCCCTGCGCCGGCGGCGGGAGATCTGGCTGTGGGAGGCAATGGCGGGAGCGCTCCAGGAGATCCTGAGCACCCCTCCGGAGTTCTCCGAGCGGGTGCGGACGATCCTCCGGGGCGCCAAACGGCTGCTCGGCGGCGACCGCGCGGGCGTCTGGTTCTACGAGCCCATCCGGGAGCAGGTGGCCTGCGCTGGGGCGGATGGGCTTTCGCCGGACTACGTTCAATGGCTCCTGGAGAGTTACCGTCGCGTCCCCGGGGTCCGGGCCATTGAAATCCCCACAGTGATCCATGTCTCAGACGTTCAGACCGATCCGCGCACCCAGGCCGTTCGCGAGCGGCTGCTGCAAGAGGGGTTCCGCGCCTACGTGGTCTTCCCCCTTTGGGCTCCCGCCATGACAGGCAGCCAGTTCCCCTTCCGCGGGGTGCTCACGGTTTACTGGGATACGGTCCGCGCGCTGACGACGGAGGAGCTGTTCATGGGCCAGGCCTTCGCCAACGCCGCCGCCCAGGCCCTGGCCAACGCGTATCTGCTTGAAGAGACCCGGCGGCGTGCTGCTTACGAGGCGGCGCTGCATCAGGTGGCCACCGCGATCCTGCAGGCGGAGGACTTAGAGGGGATCCTTCGTGCCGGCCTGGAGCATGCGCGCGCGGCGGTCGGCCTGCGGATGGGGGAGGTTTATCTGTGGGACGAGAGCGCAGGCTGTCTACGCCTGCACGCGGCGATGGGATTGCCTCCGGATGTCCAAGCCCTTCTGACAGAATGCTACCCGGAGAAAGGCTTGGCGGGACGGGCCTTCGCGGAAGATCGCGTCCTCGTTTATGGGGATCTCACACTGGAAGCCCCGAAGATCACTCTCCCATTGCCACAGGACTTCATCCGGGCATGGATCGGCGTCCCGCTGCACGCCGGTACTCACCCGGTAGGTGTCCTCAGCCTGCACGATCCCGAGCCGCACCTCTTCACCGACCCGGAGATCCGGATGCTCCAGGCGCTGGCCGATCACCTGGCTCTGGCGGTGGAGCGGGCGGCTCTGGTCGAGCGGATGGCCAAGCAAGTTCGGGAGGTCTCTTTGCTCTACGAGGCCAGCGCGAACCTGCTGGCCGCCCAGGAGGTCAATCGGGTGCTGACCCTGCTGGGCCGCTTCCTCTGCGACATCACCGGCGGGACCTATGCGCGCTTCTACCGGTATCGGCCGGAATCCGGGACCCTGGAGGTCCTGATGGAGTTCACGGCCCCGGATGCCGCCCGGAAAGGACCGCCGGGCTGGCCGGAAGGAACCCGGGGGAACCCCCTGGCCGTGCGGATCTCCGTGCTTCGGGAGCGCAGGCCGATCGCCCTCCGGCTCGCGGATCCGGAGGCGGAACGATCGCTGTCGGCGGAGGACCGGGAGACCCTGGCCCGGCTGGGGGTGAGGCGCCTCATGATCCTGCCGCTGGCGGTGGGGACGCGGGTGTTCGGCATTGCGGAAGTATGGGACCGGGTCGGGGACCAGCCCTTCTCCATGAACCAGATTGCCCTGAGCCAGGCCATCGCCAACCATGCGGCGGTGGCCCTCGAGAACGCGCGGCTGCTGGAGGACCTCCGGACGGAGCGCAGCCGGCTGCGGGCGCTCATCGACGCGGCGGTGGACGGCATCCTCCTCATCCGGGCAGGAGGGGAGGTGGTGGAGATCAACCGGGCAGCGGCCCGCCTGCTCTCCCTGGACGGGGAGCCACAATCCTGGATTGGGCGTTCGGTCAGCGACTTGCTCTGCCATCTGAAAGGGCGGCGGCCCGCTCTGGCCCGGGGGTTGGCCCGCTACCTGCGGGCGTGGCGCCGGAACCCGGAAAGCCGTCCCACCGTGGAGCTGGAGGCCGGCCCCTACGCCCTGCGGATCCACGGGGTCCCCATCGCCGAGGGTTCCTCCATCACAGGCTGGCTCCTTTGGATCTACGACATCACGCCGCTGCGGGAGCTGGAGCGCCTGCGCGAGGAGTTCTTCCATATGATCGTCCACGACTTGCGCAACCCCGCGGCCTCCATCCAGACCGCCCTGGACTTCCTGCTGAGCGAAGGGGTGGGTCCGCTGCTGCCGGAGCAACGGGATGTGCTGACCATCGCCCGGGACAACGTGGGGCGCATGCTGCGCATGGTGAACACCATCCTTGATCTGCGCCGGCTGCAATCCGGGCAGGCGATCCTCCAGCGGCGGGCGTTCTCCCTGGCGGAGCAGGTCGCCGGGATCCTGCGAGAGCTCTCCCCCTTGATCCGCGAGAAAACCTTGGAGGTGCGAATGGAGATCCCACCGGATCTCCCACCGGTATGGGCGGATGAGCTGCTGGTGGCGCGGGCGCTTCAGAACCTGCTGGACAACGCCATCAAGTTCACGCCATCCGGTGGGACGATCTGGATCCGGGCAGCGGTGGAGGATGCGAGGGAGATGCGCGTGGAGGTCGCCGACTCCGGGCCCGGGGTGCCACCGGAGCTGCGAGAACGCCTCTTCCAGCCCTTCGTGACCGGGATGACCAAGGGGCGTGGGTTCGGTCTGGGCCTGGCCTTCTGCAAGCTCGCCGTAGAGGCCCACGGCGGCCGGATTTGGGTGGAGGATCGACCCGGAGGCGGCGCCCTGTTCGTGTTCACGCTCCCGCTGGTTCCGCCTTCCCCCGGAAACGGAGGCCCCCGCCGTTGAGAATGTAGGGGCGCAGCGGCGCTACGCCCCTACCCTTGGGCCGCCTCTCGATTTCACGCGGCGCCGTGCGTGGCTTCGGATGGCAGCCAGAATGTAGAGCAAGAGCACAGGGGTCATCCTAAAGACGCAGGCCCTTCACCTGATCCCCCACGATCTGTCCCCGAAAGGGACCTGGCAAAGATGGGCGAGCCTGGGTAAAATTTTTCTGGAATTTTCGGAAATTTTGTGTAGAGGTGGGGGATGGGCGCGCTCACCCGTCGTCAGCGGGAGTTTTTAGCCGCCTTCCTGCGGCTGCATCGGAGGTGGCGTCGGCCCCTCCATTACGCCGTGGTAGCCCGCGCCCTGCGTATCGGCCGGGCGACTGCATATGAGATGCTGGCCTTGCTGGAGCGCATCGGCCTGGTGGAGCGGCGATATGAAAGCCTGGCAGGGCCAGGCCGGCCCCGCGTGGTCTTCCGTCCTACCGCCCACGCGCAACGGATCCTGACCCCGGTGTGGGATGCTGCGGCCTGGCGGAGCGCCCGGGCACGCGTGCAGCAGGAGATCCATACGCTGCAGGCCCGGATGGATCCAGGGGCTCTGCTACGATGGTTGCTCACCATACCGGAGGAGGCACCAGCCGCCGAGGGCATGGCCCGGATGGCTGCTGGGCTGATGCTGGTCTTCCGCCTGCTGGAACAACCCAGCGAGGAGGAGCGAACGCCTCCCCCCCGTCGGGCGCTGGATCTGGGGGCACTGGCCGGATTGAGCGCCGCCCTGGTCGCCCTGACCCACCCCCCGCCCCAGCAGATCCGGGCACTTCTGGCGAAGATCCGCTGGTTCCAGGAGCAATGGGAGCGCCTGGATCCCATGGATCGGCGCCGGCTGTCTCACTTCGCGGCCCAAATCCTGCAAGAAGAGAATGCCCACGAATAAGGGATGCGGATGGGGGAGTGGAGATCTATGGTCAGCGTGATCATCCCAACCCTGAACGAAGCGGCGTATCTCCCCCAACTCCTCGAGGCCCTGGCCCGTCAGACACAGCCGCCGGAGGAGGTGATCGTCGCTGACGCGGGGTCGGAGGATGGGACGCCGAAGATCGCCCGGGCCTGGGGCGCCCGGGTGGTCCCCGGGGGACGACCGGCCGTCGGCCGGAATGCAGGGGCCCGGGCCGCCCGGGGGACGTGGCTGGTCTTCCTGGACGCGGACGTGGTCCCCCGGCCGGATTTCCTGGAGAAGGCACTGCGAGAGATCGAGGCGCGGCGTCTGGATGTGGCCACATGCTTGATGGAGCCCCTGAGCCCCCGGCCGACGGATCGGGTGTTCCACGAGGTGGCCAACGGATATCTGCTGGCGCTCCAATGGATCTCCCCCCGCGCGCCGGGGTTCTGCATTCTGGTTCGCCGCGCCCTCCACGAGGCCATCGGGGGGTTCGATGAAACCCTGGTGCTGGCCGAGGATCACGATTACGTGCGACGGGCGGCCCGCCACGGCCGGTTCGGGGTGCTGACCTCGGTGCGCATCCCGGTCTCCACCCGCCGGGTGGAGGAGGAAGGCGTTTTCCCCCTATTGCTGAAATACCTGTGGGCGGAGGCCCACGTGTGGGCCGGGCGCCCGATCCGGTCGCTTCCGTTCGATTATGCCTTCGGGCATCACCGCCCATCCTCATGCCCATGTGGAGATGCGGAAAAGGAAGAAGAGGAGAAGGAGAGCTGGCTGGCTTGGCCGCCCGCCCTCCATCCCCAATCCATGATACGAAGTATGGGAAGCCGGCCCGCGCGCCTTCTATGGCCCTGGAGGCGGACGCTTCCTTCGGGAGATCGGCCTTTGCCGACCTCCTCTGGAGACCGGTAGGAGGAGCTTTCGCCTCCGACCTTTGGTCGCTGCTGAAGCGGATCCTACCGACATGGATCATTGACACGGGCAAAGCCCCAGCGCGGAGGGTCTGATATGCCGGATCGCCTGCGGAAATGGAACGGCTGGGGTTATGAAGGGGAAGGGATCCCGGCGGAGCGGGTCGCCCGCTGGTTGAAAGCCGTGGAGCCATGGCTACGGATCTCCCTAAAGGACCATCAGCCGCCTCTTCCCCTGGAGTCCCTCCGGATTCCTCCGCCTCGGATCTCTGTGGAGATCCCAGGGTTTAAGGGCGATCTCACAGCCACGCCTTATGAGCGGGCGTTACATGCGGCGGGACGGAGTTTCGGAGATCTGGTGCGGTTGCGGACCGGCCAGGATCTCTGTTTCCCCGACGCTGTGGCCTATCCGGAGGACGAATTGGATCTGCTCCGTCTGCTGGAGAGCGCGGAACGCCAGTCCATCGCGCTCATCCCGTATGGGGGCGGAACCTCTGTCGTTGGCGGGGTGGAGCCCGCTGTTCCACCGGGCTTCCAGGGGGTCCTCTCGGTGGATCTCGCTCGGATGAATCGAATCCGGTACCTCGATCCATCCAGCCGTCGGGTTCGGGTGCAGGTGGGGATTCGCGGGCCGGATCTGGAGGAGGCGCTAAGGGCGCATGGCTTAGCCTTCCGGCATTACCCCCAGTCCTTCCAGATGTCGACACTGGGGGGCTGGATCGCGACGCGGGCGGCGGGGCATTTCGCCACCGCGTGGGGGAGGATCGAGCATCGCGTGGAAAGCCTGCGCGTGCTCACCCCCCGCGGGGTTCTGGAAACCCGCGAGGTCCCTGCCTCGGCTTCGGGGCCGGATGTGCGATCGTGGATCGTGGGGAGCGAGGGGGCGTTCGGATTCATCACCGAGGCGGTGGTGCGGGCGGTGCGGCCACCGGTTGCCAAGCGGGCGGGCGGTTTCCGTTTCCCGGAGTTCTCGGCCGGCCTGGAAGCCTTGCGGAGGATAGTGCAGGCAGGCTTAGCGCCGGCGGTTCTCCGCCTGCTCGACGAGTATGAAGTGGCGATCAGCGCCGCCCTCACCGGTCGTCCGCTGGAGCCAGGCGCACTGCTGCACATCAGCCTGGAGATCGAGGATCCCGAGGACGCGCATCGGGCGGAAGCCAATTGGCGCTCAGCCCTCCGATGGATCGAACGAGCGGGGGGCATTCCGGCGTCGGAGGCGGTGGAGACGTGGAAACAGGCCTACTTCGAACAGCCTTACTGGCGAGACCTCATGATCGACTTCGGCTTGCTCCTGGATACAGTGGAGACCGCTGTGCCATGGTCTCGTGCGGAGAACACCGTGCGGACCGTGCGGGAGCGGTTACTTCAGCGGATCGACCGCTGGTCACCGGTCGGCGGGGTGATGACGCGGGTGACGCACGTATATCCGGATGGCTGCGCGCTGTATTTTACCTTCTTCGCCCGTCCGCCTCGAGAAGCGCTGCGTGAGGCATGGCAGGATCTTCGAGGGACGGCCCTGGAAGCGTTTCTGGAATGCGGGGGGACGATCACCCATCACCATGGAACGGGACGGGACCTCCAGTCCCTTCTGATGGCTGAGCATGGCTCGCTGGCTGTGGATATCCTTCAGAGGGTGAAAGGCGCGCTGGATCCATCCGGGATCATGAATCCGGGCGTGCTGGTGGCCCCCACACCGCATGGGTAGTCCGCGCAGCATCGAAAGACATCTCTTCCCCATGTCTCCTCCGGGCTTTCCTGCCCTCTTGGGAAACCAGAAACCATGACGCTGCAACCCCTTGACAGAATCAGCCACGCCGAGTATCATAAGAAAAAATCTGCACACGTGTGCAATCCCGTGGGCCGACGCACTTCCCGCCAGGTCTCCATCAAGGATATCGCCCGGAAGGCGGGCGTCTCCCACTCCACGGTCTCCCGGGCGTTGCGGGGGAGCCCGTTGGTCAATCCCCGCACGGCGGAGCGGATCCGCCGGCTGGCGGCGCGGATGGGGTATGTCCCGAATGCCGCCGCCCGCAGCCTGGCCACCGCCCGCACCGGCATCGTCGGCCTGGTGATCACCACCCTGGCCGATCCCTTCCTGGCCGAGATCGTCCGCGGCGTGGAGGAGGTGGCCCTGGAGGCGGGCTATCGCCTGTTCCTGGCCACCTCCAACGCCGACCCCGAGCGGGAGCTGGCGGCGGTGCGGGCCCTGGCCGAGAGCCGGGTGGAAGGGGTGATCGTGGCCTCCTCCCGCGTCGGCGAGCTCTACCTCCCGCACCTGGAGGCCCTGGGCGTCCCCATCGTGCTGATCAACAACCAGCGGGAGGAGCCTTTTATCTACTCGGTGGCTTCGGACAGCTATCAGGGAGCGGTGCAGGCGATCTCTTACCTGGTGGCGCTGGGCCACACCCGCATCGCCTACATCGCCGGGCCGCCCACCGCCCGCTCGAACCGGGAGCGCCTGGCCGGCTACCGGGAGGCGATGGCCCGGGCCGGGCTCCCGGTGGACCCCGCCTGGATCGCCGAGGGGAACGGCCGGCCGGAGGGCGGGGAATGGGGATTGCGCCGCCTGCTGGAGGCCCCGCGTCCGCCAACGGCCGTGTTCTGCTACAACGACATGACCGCCATCGGGGCCCTGCGGGCCGCCCGGGCGGCCGGCCTGCGGATCCCGGACGATCTCTCGATCATCGGGTTCGACGACATCCTCTTCGCCTTCTACACGGAGCCCCCGCTGACCACGGTCGCCCAGCCCAAGTATGAGATGGGGCGGACCGCGATGAGCATGCTGCTGCGCCTGCTACAGGGGGAACGAACGCCGACGCATCTGCGCCTGCCCTGCCGGCTGGTGGAGCGCGCTTCATGCGGCCCGCCCCCGGAGGAAGGGATGGATCTTCTCCCCCAATCCCTCACAGAAAGGAGGTTGCCATGATCCGTCACGCCCACCGCTGGATCCTGATCCTGTTGGCCCTCGCCCTGCTGGCCGGAGCATGCGCCCCGGCCACGCCCGCCCCCACCCCGGTGCAGAAGGAGTTCACCTTCTACATCGTCTCTCACGGCGGCCCCGCGGACCCCTTCTGGGGCGTGGTCCTCAAAGGGATGAACGACGCGGCGAAGGTCTACCCGGTGGAGGCGAAATACTTCGGCCCCGAGAAGTTCTCCATCCAGGAGCTGGTTAACCTCCTCAACAGCGCCATCGCCGCCAAGCCCGACGGCCTGGCGGTGACCATCACCGACCCCAAGGCCCTGGATGAGCCGCTGCGCCGGGCCATCCAGCAGGGGATCCCCGTGGTGGCCATCAACGTCGCCGATCCCCGTCCAGAAGGCGAGCGCATCCCCTATATGTTCTACATCGGCATGGACGAATACCTGGGCGGGGTGCGGGCGGCCCAGCGGATGCTTGCCGTGCGCACGCCCAAGCGGGCGGTGTGTGCCATCCACGAGGTCGGCCACGTGGGCCTCGAGGCCCGTTGCCAGGGCTTCCTGGATGAGATGAGCAAGAAGAACGTGCCGGTGGAGAAGCTGGACATCGGCACGGACCCCACCAAGGCCGTGGAGGCCCTGAAGGCCTACTTCACCCGCAACCCCGACACCGACGCCCTACTCACCCTCGGCCCCCTGGGCACGGACCCGGCGGTGAAGTTCCTGAAGGAGGACAACCTGGTCGGCAAGGTGCTCCACGGCACCTTCGACCTGCACCCCGGGACGCTGTCGGCGATCAAGGAGGGGGTGACGCTGTTCGCCATCGATCAGCAGCAGTATCTGCAGGGCTACATGGCCATCACCTGGCTCTATCTCTACAAGAAATACGGGCTGCGCCCGGCCAACGACGTGCTCACCGGGCCCGGGTTCGTGGACAAAGACAACGTGGGCCTGGTGGAGGAGCTGATCAAGCAAGGGATCCGCTGATCGGTGAAGACCTTGGCGAGGGGGGTGGGGATCCCCACCCCCCTCGCCGGATCGGATATCCCTCGCCCGACGACCCGCGGAGCGTTCCAGATGGATCCTGAGATGGTCCAGGCTCGATCCCGCTGGCAGACGTATGCGCAGCGTTGGGCCCAGATTGTCCGCCTGTCTGGATGGCGGCGCTATCCGGAGGTGGGGGCGCTGGCTGGATTCCTCGCGGTCTTTATCGGGTTCTCGGTGATCGCCCCTTACTTCCTGACCCTGGGCTCCCTGGCCGGGATCATGACCATCGCCGCCGAGCTGGGCTTGGTGGCGGTCGGCGTCACCCTGCTGATGATCGCCGGGGAGTTCGACCTCTCCGTCGGATCGGTGCTGGGGGTTTCATCCATGGCCTTCGCCCTGATGGTCCGGGCGGGGTGGCCGCACCTTGTGGCCTTCGGGTCCGCCCTGGCCCTGGCGGCGGCCATCGGGGCGCTGAACGGCTGGGTGGTAACCCGCGGCCGATTGCCTTCCTTCATTGTGACCCTGGGATCTATGATGTTCTGGCGCGGGGTCCTGCTGGCGGTGACGGGCGGATTCCCCATCGCTTACGAGGGGACATCCTCCCTCATGTTCGCCCTCTCGGGGCGGCTGCCCGGAGGCTTCCACGCCTCTGCCCTCTGGTTCCTGGCCATTGCCGGGATCGCCACGGTAGTCCTCACCCGCACCCCCTTCGGCAACGCGGTGTTCGCCGCCGGTGGGAACCCCCAGGCGGCCCGGGCCCTGGGGGTGGAGGTCCACCGGGTCAAGCAGATCGGCTTCGTCCTGACGGCCGTGCTGGCCGCCCTGGCCGGGATCATCCAGTTCAGCCGCTTCGGCTCCGTAGACCCCCTACGAGGGGAGGGGGTGGAGCTGGAGGCCATCGCGGCCACGGTGACCGGGGGGACCCTGCTCACCGGCGGCTACGGCAGCGTGATCGGGACGGTGCTGGGGGCGCTCATCGTGGGGATGGTGCGCAACGGGCTGGTGCTGGCCGGGGCGCCCGCCTACTGGTATCGCGCCTTCATCGGCCTGGTCCTGGTGCTCGCGGTGATCATCAACCTGCGGATCCGGCGATCTGCCGGAGCATAAGCGAGCGCCCGGCCTCTGGAAGGTGGATCCCCTGTGGTGCAGGAGAGGACGATGACCGCAGGTCGCTGGCTGGTGGAGATGCGAAGGATCGTCAAACGGTTCGACGGTGTGGAGGCCCTGGCCGGGGTGGATTTCGCGGTGGGCTATCAGGAGGTGGTGGGCCTGCTGGGGGATAACGGGGCCGGCAAATCCACCCTGATCAAGATCCTCACCGGGGTCTATCCGCCGGACGCGGGGGAGATCTACTTCGAGGGACGGCCGGTCCGCTTCCGCTCGCCCCGGGAGGCCCGGGCCCTGGGCATCGAGACGGTCTATCAGGACCTGGCCCTGGTGGAGAGGATGAGCATCGCCCGCAACTTCTTCCTGGGCCGGGAGCCGGTGCGACGGATCGGGCCGCTCGCGTTCCTGGACATGAAGGAGATGGAGCGGGTGACCCGGCAGGTCCTGGAGGAGATCGGCATCCGCGTGCGTTCGGTGTGGGAGCCGGTCTCCGCCCTCTCCGGCGGCGAACGCCAGTCCATCGCCATCGGCCGCGCCCTCCATTTCGGCGTCCGCCTGCTGATCCTCGATGAACCCACCTCCGCCCTCTCCATTAAGGAAACCCGAAAGGTGCTGAGTTATGTGGAGGAGGTGCGCCGCCGGGGGCTCTCAGTGATCTTCATCACCCATAACATCTATCACGTCTATCCGGTGGCCGACCGGCTGGTCATCCTGAGCCACGGCCGCAAAGTCGGGGATTTCCCTAAACACCAGATCTCGCCTGAGCAGGTGGCGGAGCTCATCGCGGGCGGGATCACCATCCCGGAGGAGGAGAAGCCATGAAAGCGGTGGTGGTGGAAGCGAAATGGGATCCCCGTCCGGATTACCCGCTCTCGGATTGGGAGCGCGAAACCGGCAAGGCGATCACCGGGTCCAGCATCTGGCGGCAGCCCCGCTTCTCGATCCAGGAGGTCCCGGACCCCACCCCGGGCCCGGATGAGGTGGTGATCCGGGTGAAGGCCTGCGGGGTGTGCGGGTCGGATCTCCATTTCTACGAGACCGACCCGGAGGGCTACATCCTGTATCCCGGCCTGGTGAAGTTCCCGGTGATCCCGGGCCACGAGTTCTCCGGGGAAGTGGTGGCGGTGGGAAAGGAAGTCCGGGATCTGCGGCCCGGGGACATGGTGACATCGGAGGAGATGCTGTGGTGCGGGGTCTGCATGCCATGCCGCAGCGGCTTCTTCAACCACTGCACCAACCTGGAGGAGCTGGGCTTCACCGTGCCCGGAGCCATGGCCGAGTATGTGGCGGTCAAGGCCAAATACTGCTGGAAGATCAATGCGATTGCTGAACGCTACGGCGACGTCGACAAAGCCTACGAAGCGGGGTCGCTGGTGGAGCCCACCAGCGTGGCCTATAATGGGATTTTCGTCCGCGCGGGCGGGTTCCGGCCGGGGGCTTATGTGGCCGTCTTCGGGGCGGGGCCCATCGGCCTGGCGGCCATCGCCCTCTCCCGGGCGGCAGGGGCCGGCAAGGTGATCGCCTTCGACGTGAGCGCGCCGCGACGGGAGATGGCCCGGCGGATGGGAGCGGACATCGCCCTGGATCCCCGGGAGGTGGCCCCCAGCGAAGCGGTGCGGGAGCTCACCCGAGGGGAGGGAGCCGACCTGTTCGTCGAGGCGGCGGGGGCCCCTACGCGGACGCTGCCGGAGATGGAGAAGGCCCTGGCCATCAACGGCCGCATCGTGGTCATCGGCCGGGCGGCGGAGCGGGTGCCGCTGTATCTGGAAACCCTGCAGGTGCGGCGGGGACAGATCTTCGGCTCCCAGGGCCACTCGGGCGACGCCATCTTCCCCAGCGTGATCCGGATGATGGCCGCCGGCTTGATCGACATGACCCGCATCATCACCGCCCGTTATCCCCTGGACCGCGCGGTGGAGGCGGTGGAGCGGTTGAGCCGGCGGCTCGACGCCAAGATCACCATCAAGCCGGACCTGCGGGAAGTTCCGCAAGTGGAGCCGGCCGCCGCGACGGTGGCCTGAAGGAGGCATCTCATGACGGGGACCCGTATGCCGGCCATCGTCTTCCAAGGGGAAGGACGCTGGGCGCTGGAGGAGCGGCCTCAGCCTTCCATCCGGCAACCGGACGAGGTGCTTCTCCAGGTAGAATCCTGCGGCATCTGCGGCACGGATCTGCACATCCTGGAGGTGCCCCCGGGACATCCGGCCACCCCCGGTGTGATCCTGGGCCACGAGGTGATCGGCCGCGTCGTGGAGGTGGGGCCGGCGGTGACCCACCTGCGGCCGGGAGATCGGGTGGCGGTGGCCCCAAACCTGTATTGCGGCGTCTGCCGGTTCTGCCAGCGCGGGCTTTACAACCATTGCGAACAGTTCACCACCTTAGGGGTCTTCCTGGACGGAGGCCTGGCGCCCTACGAAGTGGCCCCCGCGCGGGCCCTGTTCCCGATCTCCCCGGAGGTCCCCCTGGAGCGGGCGATCTTCACGGAGGTGCTCTCCACAGTGGTGGGCGGCACTCTGCAGATCCGCCTCCACCCCGGAGAATCGGCGGTGGTGCTGGGGTGCGGGCCGGTGGGGCTGCTGTTCATCCAGGTCCTCCGGGCGGGCGGGGCCGGCGCCCTGATCGCGGCGGACATCGCGCCCTTCCGCCGGGAGTTCGCCCGACAGATCGGGGCGGATGTGGTGGTGGACCCCCGGGTGGAGGATCTGGAGGGGGTCGTGCGGGAAACCACTGGAATCGGGGCCGATGTGGTGGTGGACGCGGTGGGCTCACTGATGACGACCGCGCTGCGGCTCGCCCGGCCGGGAGGAACAGTGGTCCTTTTCGGCATGAACGCCCGGGCCCGGGCGGAGGTCGCCCAGTATGAGATCACCCGGCGGGAGCTGCGGGTGGTGGGCAGCTACGTCGGCCGTCACACCTTCCCTCTGGCCATCCAGATGCTGGAGCGCGGGGTGATCCGCCCCGAGACGCTGGTCACCCACCGCCTGCCGCTCTCCCGCTTCGGGGAGGGGCTGGAGCTGCTGCGCCGGGGAGAGGCGGTGAAGGTGATGATGGTGCCCGCTTGAGAGACAGACCGTCCACGGATACACCAACGGCGGGAGGTTCGCGATGGGCAAGTGGCAGATCCCACCGGAAGGCGGCCACATGGATCGGCCGACGGGGATTTACTTCCAGAACATGACCGGCAAGCAGGTCATGGAGCGCCTGAAGCAGAACGACCTGATCATCATCCCGGTGGGCGCGACGGAGGCCCACGGCCCCCACGCGCCCTATGGAGAGGACGTCTTCCTGGTCACCCGGATGGCCGAACAGGTGGCCCTGCGCACCGGGTGCACGGTGAGCCAGCCGTTGTGGTTCGGCTCCCATCCGTATCACCACATGGGGATGCCGGGGACCATCGTGGTGCCGGAGGATGTGTTCGTCGGGATGCTCACGGCCATCATCGCCGGGTTCTGGAACGCCGGCTTCCGCAAGCAGATCATTCTCAACGGCCACGGCCAGGAATATGTCATCCCCATCGCCATCCACCGCTTCGCCAAGACCTACAAGGTGCCCGCGGTCATCGTCAACGTCAACTGGTATCACGCCATCCCCGATCATTTCAAGCTGAAATCCGAAGGCGGACCCTACGAGACCCACTTCATCCACGGGGATGAGGTGGAGACCAGCTGGAGCCTGGCCCTGTTCCCTGAGTTCATCCGTATGGAGGACGCGGTGGACACGGAGCCTTACAGCTTCCTGCCCACCGACAGCGAGCACATCGACAAGGCGGGGAACCTGTTGCGCAAGCCCATCGCCTGGTACGCCCAGGTGGGCTTGCGCCCCATCGAGGTGAAGGCCTACCAGCCGGGCGTGGTGGGCAAGGCCACCCTGGCCAGCGCCGAGAAGGCCAAACCCGGGGTGGAGCAGCTCTTGGACTACCTGGAGAAGCTGGTGCGGGACATCCTGGAGGCGTTCCCGCCGGGGAAGCTGCCCCCGCTGGAGGGGGTGACCGAGCGGGAGCGGGAGATGCTGGAGCCCTACCTCAAGATGCCCTTCGAGCCCGGCTGGCGCAGCCTGTATGAGCTCCATTACCCGATGTGAGCGGCAGCGTCCGGGAGGAGGCAGCGCTCTTCTATGATGCTCTCCCCAGAGGCCCTTGCGGAAGGATTGCGCCTGTATGGGCTCCATCTGATCGTGGGATCCATCCGGGAGCTCCCCGACGGCGGGGCGATCTTCGCCGCCCGTCAGGGAAGCGAGCGACGGATCGGATGGATCGGGGAGACATCCCCCTTCCCCGCCCCGGATCCGCGCATGTCGATGCGCGTCCAGGAGCATCTCGTGTGGATCCACCCCTGGACGTGGGCCCATTATCGCATCCTGCGGGAGCGCCTCCCAGCCCTGTCCCCCACGCGGTGCGATCGGCCCGCCTCCTTCGGGGCGGGGGATCGCCTGGGGATGGCCACGGCGGCTCAGATCGCCGCCCTGGAGCGCTACCCGGTCTTCCCGGTGCTGGCCCAGCAGTCCCCCCGGGAGCTCGCCCGCACCGGCCGGGATTTCCGCTCGGTCCTGCTCGACGCCGCGTGGGGGGTCTTCGCCTCCGGATTCGCGGGCCCCTTCGGCGCCGATGCGGATCACCTCCAGGATGACGAACAGCTGCGCGCGGCGGCCGAGGCCGGTTACTCCCTTTACACGTTCGATCTGCGCCGGGCCCTGGCCCGGGGCCCCCGTCCGTGGGAGGCGCTTTCGCCCCTCGCCCGCTCGGTGGTCGCCGAGCTGGCGGACCGGCGGGTCGAGGCGCCACAGGGCCCGCGAACGCTGGAGGAATCGGCCCTGCGGGCCGCAGCCTGCCGCTACGAGCCGGCCCTGGAGGAGGTGGTCCGCGGGGCCGAGATCCTCCGCGATCAGGGGATCGACGCCGACCTGGAGGTGTCGGTGGACGAGACCGAGGAGGAAACCACCCCGGAGGCCCATGCCTTCATCGCCGTGTATCTGCAACGGCGCGGGGTGGCCCTCTGGAGCCTGGCCCCCCGCTTCCCGGGGGTCTTCGAGAAGGCCGTCGATTATGAGGGGGAGGTGGAACGCTTCGCGCAGGCAGCCGCCCTCCACACCGCCGTGGCCCGGACCTTCGGGGGCCACCGGCTCAGCCTGCACTCCGGCAGCGAGAAGTTCCGCATCCTCCCGGTCTTCCGAGAGGCAACCGGAGGACGTTTCCACGTGAAAACCTCGGGGACCACCTGGCTGCAGGCGGTGCGGGTGGTGGCGCGGGCCGTCCCCGCTCTCTTCGCGGAGCTCTACGCCATCGCCCGGGCGCATCTGGAGGAGAGCCGCCGGGATTACCCCATCGCGCTGCAGCCGGAGGCGCTGCCCCCTGCCCTCCCCGACGATCCCGAAGCCGCGCTGGCCGACCGCGCCGTGCGACAGCTTTTCCACATCTCTTACGGCGTGCTGTTGCGCGAGCGAGGGCCCGCGATCCGGGCACTCCTGGAGGCCCACGAGGCGGAACACTTCACCGCCGTCCGGGAGAACCTGGAGCGCCACTTAGAGGCATTGCTAAAATAGATCGGGGGTGAGAGAGCCCAACGTGCTCCACCTCAACGATTCGTCAGTCCAACGGAGGGATAAATAAATGAGCTTCACAGGCCCGAGCCGATCGCCGTGAAAGCGCTTCCGGGATATCGACTCTGGATCCGGTATTCGGATGGCGGAGTCTGAGGAACGCAGGCGGCGCGTGCGTCCTCCCGGATAGCCCGTTTGTTAGCACGCGAGCATGACAAATGAGTCCAAGATTCAAGATTCTCGGCGAGATCAGAGACATTGAGACCATCGCATCAGGCCGAGGCGTGTATATCCGACGCCATCTGGAACGCATTTACGGCCGAGGGCGATGGCGGAAAATGAAAGGCATCGCCATCGTCGAGCTTCCGGATGGCACAATCTGTGAAGCAGAAATACACTGGTATGAGGCCCATGGAATAGGCCGCCGAGATTTCAAAATCAAGAGGGTGATCCGATGAGCGAATTTGTCATATGCATCAACAATGAAGGGAATCCGGCCAGCCTGATTGTCGGCAAAGTGTATCGCAGGCTGCCTGATCCAGAAGCGGAGTCCCACCATATGATTCGCATCATCGATGAGGACCTATCGGAGCCCGATGGGTATCTCTACCCCGCATCCATGTTTGTGCCTGTGGAACTGCCGGAGGAAGCGAAGCGGATATTCACGGCGATAGGAAACCGTACTGAATAACGATCCGCCAGCCCAACGGAAGAATGGATGAGTGAGCTTCGCAGGCCCGAGCCGATCGCCGTGAAAGCGCTTCCGGGATATCGACTCTGGATCCGATATTCAGATGGCGTAGAAGGCACGCTGGATCTCTCGGACCTGGTTGGGAAAGGCGTCTTCGCGGCATGGGAGAACGAACAGGAGTTTGAGAAAGTCCATATCGGATCCGGCGGGGAGATCTCCTGGGGTGAGGAGATCGAGATATGCCCGGACGCGTTGTATCTGCGGATCACCGGGAAGCGGCCGGAAGATCTGTTCCCAAGGTTGCGAGAACTGGTTCAGCAGCATGCCTGAGAGCTGCGGGAACGCGCTGTGCAACACCAGCTGCTCTATCGCCTGCCTCCTCTCGAATGAGCATCCCCTGGAAGATCGATCCACCTCGATCCTTAGTGGAGAAGGATAGCCGCTATGCGTCCGCGCATCGCCATCGTGAACTCCAGCAGCTTCGGCCGCTACTTCCCGGAGCACCTGGAGCGCCTATCCACCCTGGGGGAGGTCCGGCGGCTGGACTTCCCCCCGCACATCGATGGCTGGGCCCTGGCTGAGGCGCTCCGCGGCTTCCCGATCCTCATCGTGAGCGTCACCCCGCGGTTCGGCCCGGAGTTCTTCGCCCATAAGGACGAAACCTGGTTGATCGCCCGTCACGGCATCGGCGTCGACAACATCCACCTCCCCTCCGCCACCGCCCACGGGGTCCTGGTCACCCGGGTGACGCCCTGGATGGAACGGGAGGCGGTGGCGGAGCTCACCGTCGGGCTGCTGCTCGCCCTGCTCCGCCGCATCCCCGAGGCTGCCGCCGCGGTCCGGGCGGGCCGTTGGACGGAGCGGGCGGCCTTCGTCGGATGGGAGCTCCGGGGCAAAACCGTAGGGCTCATCGGCTTCGGGAACATCGGAAGCCGGGTGGGGGAGATCCTGGCCCAGGGCTTCCGCGCCCGGGTGCTGGCCTATGACCCGAACGTGCCGCCGGAGGCGATCCGGGCGGCGGGGGCTGAGCCGGCGGACCTGGAGACCCTCCTTCGGGAGGCCGACATCCTCTCCCTCCACGCCGCCCTCACGGAGGAGAACATCCGTATGCTCTCCGGCGAGGCCTTCGCGAAGATGAAGCCGGGCGTGATCCTGGTGAACACGGCCCGGGGGGAGCTGATCGATGAGGCCGCCCTGATCGCCGCCCTGGAGGAAGGACGGGTGGCTGGCGCGGCGCTGGATGTGATGACGGAGGAGCCCATTCCCGCAGACCATCCCTTGCTGCGCTTTCCCAACGTGCTCATCGTCCCCCACATCGCCGCGTATACCCGTGAGACCCTGCGGCGGATGGGGGAGAAAGTGATCTCCGATGTGGAACGGGTGCTGCGCGGGGAGATCCCGGAGGAAGTGGTGAACCCCGAGGTCCTTCCCCATGCCCGGGCCTGGCGACGATGATCGGAGCGGGCGATGTGGATCCTCGCCGTGGACATCGGCACTACGCACGTGAAAGCGGGCTGCCTGGACCCCGAGGGCCGGCTCCGGCGCCGGGCGGTGCGGGCGCTTCCGCTGCTGCGGGATGAGACCGGCCGAGCGGAGCACGACCCGGAGGCCCTGTGGGATGCCTTCGTGGCCGCAACCCGGGAGGCGCTGGGGGAAGAGGCCCCGGCGGTGCGCGGGCTGATCCTCTCGGCCTATCAGCTGGGCCTGCTGCCGGTGGACGCGCGGGGACGACCGCTGATGGGCCTGATGACGCTGCTCGACACCCGGCCCCGGGAGACTTTCCCGGGCTTGCTCGCCCGCATCGATGGGACCATCCTTTATGCCCGCACCGGCTGCCCGCCCCTCTTCCATTACCCCCTGGCCAAGCTGGCGTGGCTCCGGGCTCGTCGCCCGGAGATCTTCCGGGCGGCCCGCTGGTTCCTGGGGGCGAAGGAATACCTGCTGCTGCGGCTGCTGGGGAAGCCCTTCACTGAGCCCTCCCTGGCCACGGCCACCCAGCTGATGGACCTGCGCACCCTGCGCTGGGACCCGGAGCTGCTGGCGGCGGTGGAGCTGTCCGCGGATCGCCTGCCGGAGGTGGTAGCCCCGGAGGCCCGCCTGGGCCCGCTGCGGCCGGAGGCGGCGGCCGCCCTGGGCCTCCCGCCGGAGGTGGAAGTGATCGCCGGGGTCTACGACGGGGGGGCGATGGGCCTCGGGCTGGGCGCCCTGGCGCCGGGCGTGGGCGTGATGAACCTGGGCACCACGGCGATGATCCGCATGATCGCGGCGCAGCCGGTTCTGGACCACAGCCCCCGCATGCGGCTGCAGACCTATGCGCTGCTCCCGGGACGGTGGTTTCCCGGCGGGGCCCTCAACAACGCCGGGATCGTCCGTCAGTGGCTTCAGGAGGCGGTGCTGCGGGTGGTCGACGCGGAGGCGGAAGCCCTAGCCGAGGCGACCGCGGGGCCCACGGGGATTCTGTTCTTCCCCTTTCTCGCCGGGGAGCGGGAGCCCGGGATCGGCCCTATGGCCTCCGGGGTGATCTTCGGCCTACGTGTCCACCACGGGCAGGGCCACTTGATCCGGGCAGCGATGGAGGGGGTGGCCTTCGCCCTGCGCCGCCTCCTGGAGGCGCTGCGGGAGAACGGACTGCAACCTGTTCGGCTGCGCGCAGGGGGCGGCGGCACCCGCTCCCCGCTCTGGATGCGGATCCTCGCCTCTGTCTTCGAGATGCCCATCGAAGTCCCCGAGATCCCGGAGCCCAGCCTCCTCGGGAGCGCGATGTTGGCCTGGAAAGCCCTGGGGATCCTCCCGGACCTCTCTGCCCTCCCCCCTGGAGTGCCGGTTCGGGTGTATTCACCGGTGGAGGACTGGATCCCCGTTTACGCAGAGCAGTTCGCCCGCTTCCAGGCCGTGCTGGCGAATCTGGAGGCCGCGTTCCAGCATGGAGGGAGTTCCGAAGCCCACCACCTCACGATGGGAGGCGCGCATGAACCGTTGTGAGATCGGAATCATCGGCTTGGCGGTGATGGGGCAGAACCTGGCCCTGAACTTCGCCCGCCACGGCATCTCCGTGTGCGTCTACAACCGGACCCGGGAGCGCACCGAGGCGTTCATGCGGGAGCGGGTGCGGGGCGAGCCCATCACCCCGGCGGATTCGCTGGAGGAGCTGGCCCGGTGTCTCACCCGTCCTCGCCGCATCCTCCTGATGGTCCAGGCCGGGCTGGCGGTGGATCAGGTGATCGAAGCCCTGCTTCCCTTCCTGGAGCCCGGAGACCTGGTGATGGACGGGGGGAATTCCCATTACGCGGACACCGAGCGGCGGATGGAGGCCCTGGCCGCCCGCGGGATCCGGTTCCTGGGGGTGGGGATCAGCGGGGGGGAGAAAGGGGCGCTCCTCGGCCCCTCGATCATGCCCGGGGGGACGCCGGAGGCGTATGCGCTGGCGGAAGAGTTCCTCCTGCGCATCGCCGCGCAAAGCGAGGAGGGTCCGTGTTGCGCCTATATGGGCCGGGGCGGCGCCGGCCATTTCGTGAAGATGGTGCACAACGCCATCGAATACGCCTTCATGCAGGGCATCGCCGAGGCCTATGATTTCATGAAAAACGCGCTGGGGATGCCGGCCGACGCCATCGCCGAGACCTTCGCGCGCTGGAACGAGGGGACGCTGAACGCGTATCTGGTGGAGCTGGCCGCGCGGGTGCTCCGATACCGGGATCCCGAGACGGGGGAGCCCCTGGTGGAGCGGATCCTGGATCAGGCGGAGCAGAAGGGAACTGGCCGCTGGGCCGCCCAGGCCGCCCTGGAGCTGGGCGTCCCCACACCCACGCTGACGGCGGCGGTCATCGCCCGCACCCTCTCCCACTTCAAGGCCGACCGGGAGCGGATCGCGGCCGGCTTCCCGTGGCCCGACCGCCGGTCGGAGGCGGCGGATCCGTCGGCCGTCACGGATCTGGAGGCCGCGCTGAACCTAACGGTGCTGAGCGCCTTCTCTCAGGGCCTGTGGCTGCTGCACGAAGCCTCCCGGGCCTACCGTTACGGGACGGATCGAACCGAGGTGCTGCGGGTGTGGCGGGCCGGCTGCATCATCCGCGCCCGCTGGCTGATCTTCCTGCGGGAGATCCTCCGTGAGGACCCCGAGGATCCTCACCTCCTGTTCCACCCACGGTTCCGCCAGGAGCTCCAGGGACGGCTCCCCGCCGCCGGCCGGGTCCTGGCCCGGGCCTTCGAGGCCGGGATCCCCATGCCGGCCCTGCGCACAGCGGTGGATTACGTGCTGTCCATGCGGCGGGCGCGGCTCCCGGCCAACCTGATCCAGGCCCAGCGGGACGCCTTCGGCGCCCACACCTACCAGCGGATCGATCGCCCGGGGACCTTCCATACGGAGTGGGAGGAGGGATGAGCTTCCTGGAGGACCTGTTCTCGCTGAAGGGGAAGGTGGCCCTGCTCACCGGGGGAGCGGGGATGCTGGCGGGGGCCATCGGCCGGGGCCTGGCCCGGGCCGGCGCCCGGGTAGTGTTCACGGACTACCGTCCTCCGGCGGAACGCCTGGAGGCCCGGCTGCAGGCCCTGCGGGCGGAAGGACTGGAGGTCTATGGTGAGCAGATGGATGTCCTGAAACGGGAGGAAATCGAGGCAGCGGCGGAACGAGTGCGGCGGGAGATCGGTCCGGTGACCATCCTGGTGAACCTGGCGGGGGGCAATCTCCCGGAAGCCACGGTGGGGCCGGAGCGCTCGTTCTTCGATCTGCCTCTGGAGGCCCTGGAGAAGGTGGTGGCCCTGAACCTCTTCGGCGGGGCCATCCTCCCCAGCCAGATCTTCGCCCGGCAGATGGTCGAGGCCGGCGAGGGGGTGATCCTGAACGTCTCCTCTATGGCGGCCTTCCGCCCCCTGAGCCGGGTGGTGGGCTACGCGGCCGCCAAGGCGGCGGTGAACAACTTCACCCGATGGCTGGCCGTGCATCTGGCCCGGGAGTATTCCCCCCGGATCCGGGTCAACGCCATCGCCCCGGGGTTCTTCCTGACCGAGCAGAACCGTTTCCTGTTGCTCGACGAGCAGGGGAACCTGACCCCTCGGGGGCGAGCGATCCTCGCCCGCACGCCCATGGGGCGGTTCGGAGACCCGGAGGATCTGGTGGGCACGGTGATCTGGCTCGCCTCCCCCGCCAGCGCCTTCGTCACCGGCATCGTGGTCCCGGTGGACGGCGGGTTCGACGCGGATTCGGGGGTGTAGCGCGGATGTTCCCGCTGGCCTTCGTCCTTTCCTGGCAACCGACGCGCTTCGAGGCCGCCGCGGCCGTCGAGGATCTGGAACGTGCCCTGGAACAGCTCCGGGGGCTGGGATATCAGGGCGTGGAACTGGCGGTCCGGGACCCCGCCGCGGTCCCGGTGGGGCGGCTGCGGGCGCTCCTTGCCCGTTACGACCTGCGGGTCCCAGCCATCGGCACCGGCCAGGCCTGGGTGGAGGAAGGGCTCTCCCTGACCCATCCTGATTCGGCGGTGCGGCGCGCCGCCCTCGCCCGGTTGGAGGCCCACTTGGATCTGGCGGCGGAATGGGGCGCGCAGGTCATCATCGGGCTGATCCGGGGAAGGCGTATGGCGGGTGTGGAGGCCGAGCGTGCGCGGGGATGGCTTATGGAGGCGCTGGAACACCTGGCCCCCCGCGCCGCTGCCCGGGGTGTCCGCCTCGCCCTGGAGCCGCTGAACCGGCGGGAGACGGACTTGCTGAACACCGTAGCGGAGGTCCGGGCCCTGGTGGAAGCGGTCGGCCATCCGAACGTGGGGGTGCTGGTGGATACGTTCCACGCCTTCCTGGAGGAGCCCTCCATCGAGAGGGCCATCGAGGAGGCCGGCGATCGGCTTTTCCATGTCCACATTGCCGACTCCAACCGGCGGGCACCGGGATGGGGCGGGTTGGACTTCCGGCCGGCCCTGAAGGCCCTGGAGCGGATCGGCTACCGCGGGTGGCTCTCCGCGGAGGTGATCCCCTCCCCCACCCTGGAGGCAGCCATGGCCCAGGTCGCCCGGTGGGCCCGTGAAGCCCTGGGGGCTCCTCCCGCGTAAGATCTCGACTTCATTCCTCGGGCAACGATCGGATCCGCCATCCAGAGGGCAGGCGTTCCACCTCCCCACGGGCTTTCCATTGCTGGAAGATCTCCCGCATCCGGGCGAAGGCCCCTCGATCCCAGAGGACGATACCGTGGTCCAGGGCCTCCAGGAGCAGCGGGTGGCGCGCTTGGAACATCCGCTCCTATTCCGGACGGCTGTAGGGGAACAGGTCCACGTTCCCCTCCACGAGCGGGGTGAAGCGAAGGATCCGATCGATCAGACGAATGCCGTCCGCCTCCCGGAGGCCCAGGAGGAGATCATAGTCGCTGCGCCAGGACCAATCCCCCCGGGCGACGGACCCGAACAGCACCAGGAACTCGAGCTCCTCCCCGCGCTCCTGGAGGAGCCGCTCAACGGTGCGCCGGAAGCGCTCCTCATCGGGAGGGCCGGATGAGAGATTCCGCAAAGCGGATCACCTCCGCCGCATCCTGAAGGGCCTGCCGGGCGTCGGATTCCAGGAACTGATCCACCGGTGCGCCCCGATCGAACGTGTTCGGATAACGTGAAGATCTTCCGCTTTTGATCAGCGGCTCCGGCCGAATGAGCGATCTTCAGAGGGGATCTGGGGGTAAGGGACGCCGGCCAGATCCGAGGCCCAGAAGGATTCCACCAGGGCCAGCATGTTGATCTGGTTGGTGCCTTCGTAGATCGGGTTCAGCCGGACGTCCCGCAGGGCCTTCTCCACCCCCCAGGCCGGCATGTAGCCCCAGTCCCCCATCAGGTCCAGCGCGCGGGTGGTGATATACACCCCGAGATCGGCGCACAGGGCTTTGGTGGCGGCGGCGATCCCCTGAACGGGGCGTCGATACCGGGCGCTCTGCCAGACCATGGCCCGCATGGCCATCGTCAGGGCCCACAGCTCGGCCAGAGCGACCTGAACTTCCGGATAGGCCAAGAGGGGGCGGTTCCCCAGGCGGGTTTCCCGGGCGAAGCGGGTGGCGGCCTCCACCGCCCCACGGGCGATCCCCAGGGCGATGGCCCCCACCACCGCCCGCGAGTAATTGAGGACGTTTCGGTTCAGAGCCCAGCCCGAGCGCTCCGGCCCGATGCGATGGGTCTCCGGGACGAACACCTGGTCGAAGAACAACTGGGTGGCATCGCAGGCCCGCTGGCCCAGCTTGCGCTCCCGTCGCCCGGTCCGGAACCCTTCCCGTCCCCGCTCAACGATGAAGGCGGTGAAATCCCGATCCACCCGCGGCGGTTGGCCGTCCTCCCGCTCCAGCACCGCGAACACCACCACGTAGTCCGCGCGGCTTCCGCCGGAGATGAAGACCTTCTGGCCCTGGATCACATAGCCCCCGCGAACCTTGCGGGCGACGGTGCAGAAGCGGGCGGAGGTGGCGCCCTCGCTCTCCTCCACATCGGAGCCCGCCTCCGGCTCGGTGATGGCATAAGCGACCAAGCGGATCTCCCCGCGCCGGTTGGCGCGGCAGATCGGCCACAGCCACCGGCGCCAGACCCCCAAGTCGCCGCAGAGCAACAGCGGGGCCATCCCCAGGTCGTGGAACAGTAACGCCAGCCCGATGCCCCCGCAGGCGGCGCAGAACTCCTCCGCTTTCAAGGCGAAGTGGAAGATATGCCGCCCGGGGATCGCCCGCCAGGGCATGGCCCCGATGGGCCACGGCGCGGCCTCGGAGAGGAAACCCCGACGGCCGGCCTCCCGATACAGCGGCCCGAGATCCACCCCTTCTGGATCTCGATCCGCCTCCCGGGCGAGGGGCGCAATGAACTGCTCCGCGAAGCGGCGGTAGGCCCGGCGACGCCGCTGCAGATCCCGGGGCAGCGTGCGGGTGTCCCGCTCCCACAGGGTTTCCGTGGAACCGTCATACAGCCAGCGCCCCAAGGGCTTCAGGCGCTGGATGGAATCGAGCAGCTCCGGATGCATCGCGCCTCCTGTTCCTCAGAAAAAAGATCACTCGGCGTAGCACAACCGGATCCGGTCGGGCGACCCGTGGAGCACGCGCAGGGTGGAGACATCCCGCAGGCGTCCAGCCAGGCCGTGGTCCTCCATGTAGCCGTATCCGCCCATCACCTGCAGGCTGTTCGAGACCGCCCGCCAGGCGTGCTCGGCGATGGCCAGCTTGGCGACGGCGGCCCAGCGCTCCAGGACATCCTCCGACAGCGCCGACAGGGGCTGCTCCGCGTGGGCCTTCAGCAGGAGCTCCAGGGTCATCACATCCGCGGCCGCCGTCCCCAGCAGGCTGCGCACCGGCCCATGGGCGATGATCCGGCGTCCCCCCTGATAGCGGGTTCGGGCGTATGCCCGCGCTTGATCCAAGGATCGTCGGGCGACCCCCAGGGCGATGGCCGCATGGCCCAGCCAGTCCAGGGCAAGGAGCCGCCGCAGACGCCGATGGGCTTCCTCTCCCCGGGCGAGGATGCGGGCGGCACCCTCTCGCGCGATGAGAACCCCGTCCGCCTGCAGATGGCCCATCCACGCCGCCCGAAGCCCCAGGCGCTCGGGGAGGGGTTCGAGCCGGACCCCCGGGAGATCTGCGGGGAGGGTGATCAGCGCCCAGGAAGAATCCTCCGCAGCGCGGGCGAAGAGCAGGAGGCCCTGGGGAGGGCCGGCCGAGATCAGAAACCAGGAGCGACCTTCCAGAAGGAGACGGTCATGCGGCCCGGTGAGGCGCAGCCCATCCTCCTCCTCTCCTGCGAAGGGGCTCGGGGAGATCCCATCGGCCAGCAGTCCGCCCAGGGTCAGCCGGGCGCCCCGGGGGAAGAACCGGGCGCCCTCCAGGGCCGCGCAGGCGATCCCCTGGGCGTGGAGGGCGAGGGCGAACCCCGCACAGGCCTCGCCCAGCCGAGCCAGCGCATGCAGGGAGAGGCCGAGGCGTTCCGTCCATGTCCAGCGCCCCCAGATGCCCGTTGTGAAGCCCGGCGCCTCAGGATCCGGATCCGCCAACAGACCGATCGCCTCCGCCTCTTTTAGAAGGGCCTCTCGGCGCGCCGGATCCGCCTCCGGATCCTCGGCCTCCAGCCGCTGGAGAAAGCGGCGGAGCGCGACCTCCAGAAGCCGCGCCTCTTCTTCAACGCTCACGGATCCCTCCCGGATCTTCCGAAGGGGAATGGATGATCACCGGCGTGGCGGCTTCCCCATAGCGAACCGTGAGACGGGCCACGGGACGATCCTCCCCCGGATACGGCGCGTGCGGCCGCGCTGCCGAGTCGATGGCCTCCCCGGCGGGGAGGATGGCGTAGCGGACCAGGTAATTCTTCGTCGCTACAGCCACGGGGGAAAGACTTAGGCTCCGGAGCTGATCTGCCACCGGGTGATCGCCCAGGATCAGCGTGCCGGATCCCGGGCGCAGGCCCAGCTGGTAGACCGCGTAGACCGGGATGGTGGTGCGGATCAGCGCGCCGTTGCGGACGCTGAAGGTCACCAGCGGACGCAGGTCCCGGATCACCAGCCCGCTGGAACGGACCGTCAGGGTGAGGATATGACGGCCGCCCTCGCTGAGGCGCACCCGCTGGAAGGCCGGGGTTTTCTCGAAGTCCATATCGGCGAGGAACTTGGCGTAGCCATAGATCACCCGTCCGGCGTCCCGGGCGATGCGGGTGGTCACCGGCAGATGGAGGATGAAGGCCCCCCACCCCGGGAAGCGGCTTTCCAGGAGCACCGGGAGCCCGGGCGGGGCGGGCCGTCCATAGGTGCACAGGAGGGCGATGGCCACCTCCCCATACGGGCCGATGGTGGTGTGGATGTAATGGAAAGCGGCGATCCCCACCAGCGCCCGGCCGCCGGGGGTCACCACCGGGTGAAGGCGGTCGGAAGGGAGCAACGCCCGCACCGCCTCCCGATCGGCGGTGAAGATCCCCAGGAAGCTATCATCCCGATAGTAGAAGATCGGAAGGTCAACCCGGCCGGAGCCCACATCGATCCCGGTGGCGGTGGGTCCGGTCCAGCGGAGGAACTCCTCCGCCGCGTCCGGCCTCCAGCCGAGGAGCGCCCGAAGGCCTCGCACGCCCACATACCCCAGGGCGGCAACGCCCATCCCCGCAAGCCACCATCCCCTGCGTCCCATCGCCAGCCTCCCTCTGGTGTGCTGGGGGAGAAAGCTCGGAAACGACGCTCTATTCTGTTATAATTCTGGCCGAAATCGTTACATCCGCGCTTCGGGGCCCTCAGGGCGATCAGCAGGAAGGAGCCGGATCATGGAGCAGCTGGGAGGGATCCTGATCGCTGCAGCATGCGGGCTGGGCCTCGTCCTGGCCCTCGCCGCCGGGTGGCTGTTGAACTCGTCCGTGCAGAGGAAGACGCCGGCGCAGGTTGTGGAGAGACCCGAGGCTCTCCAGGAGGGCTCCTTGCAGATCCGACGGATGCTCTCAGACGCCGAGGCTGCCTTCTACTGGGCGCTGAAGCGGGCCGTCGGCGATCGCTGGGTGATCCTCCCCAGGGTGCCCCTTCATCGCGTGTTCCGCCGCATCGAACATCTTCCCCACGAGATGTATACCATGCTGGAGAACGGCGAGGTGGATTTCCTCCTGGTGCATCCACGCTCCTGGGAACCGGTCTGTGGGATTGAGTTGGACGACAGCACGCATCACAGTCCCACCCGGCGGGAGCGGGATCGCCGCAAGGAGGCGCTGTTTCGGGCCGCAGGCCTACCCCTGCTCCGCTGGAGCATGAGCGAGCGCTGGGACGTGGAAGAGATCGCCACACGGGTGAGCGCCACCCTGAACGCCGCTCGAGAATCCCAGAACTGAGCGGGGACCTCTTATCGACCTATCGGAGGCCACCATGGAACGCATTGGGTTCATCGGCCTGGGGGTGATGGGCAAGCCCATGGCTCGCAATCTGCTGAAGGCGGGCTATCCGCTGGTGGTCTACAACCGCAGCCGTCCCCCCATGGAGGAGCTGGCGGCAGAGGGGGCGGAGCCGGCCGGCTCCCCCCGGGAGGTCGCCCAACGCAGCGATGTGGTCATCACCATGCTGCCGGACACCCCGGAGGTGGAGCAGGTGTTAGACGGGCCCGACGGGGTCTTCGAGGGCGGACGGCCGGGCCTGATCGTGATCGACATGAGCACCATCGATCCGATGGCCGCGCGGCGCCTGGCGGCGCGGGCCGCGGAGCGGGGCATCGTGATGCTGGACGCGCCGGTCTCCGGGGGGGAGATCGGGGCAATCCAGGGGACGCTCTCCATTATGGTGGGAGGGGATGCGGCGGCCTTCGAGCGCTGCCTGCCCATCCTGCAGGCGATGGGCCGGAACATTATCTATATGGGGGAATCCGGCGCGGGTCAGGTCACGAAGGCGGCCAACCAGGTGGTGGTGGCGTTGACCATCGCCGCCATCAGCGAGGCCCTGGTGCTGGCGGCCAAAGCCGGGGTGGATCCGGCGAAGGTGCGCCAGGCGCTCCTGGGGGGCTTCGCCGGCAGCCGCATCCTGGAAGTCCACGGCCAGCGGATCCTGGAGCGGAACTTCCGCCCGGGGTTCCGGATCCGCCTGCACCACAAGGATCTGCGGATCGCCCTGGGTCTGGGCCGGGCAGTAGGAGCCAGCCTGCCCCTCACCGCGCTGGTCCACGAATGGCTGGGGGCGCTGGTGACGCGCGGACATGGCGATCTGGATCACGCCGCGCTGGTCACGCTGGTGGAGGAGTGGGCCCAGACCCAGGTGCGCCCCCACCCGGAAGCGCCACCTCCTGAGAGGTCCGCCAGGCCATAAGGTCCGGGCAGATCCCTGCCCTCCCCTGACCTCATAGCCCTCAGGGAGAGTGCCCTTCGTCAGCAAAGGAGGAGCGATGATCAAAGTGAAGCGGGTCTATGATCCCGCGGAGCCGGATGACGGGAGGCGGTTCCTGATGGATCGGCTGTGGCCGCGAGGGGTCAAGAAGGAGGCCCTGCGGATGGACGGCTGGCTGCGGGAGGTGGCGCCCAGCGACCGGCTGCGGCGGTGGTTCGGCCACGATCCGAAGAAGTGGGAGGAGTTCCGGCGGCGCTACTTCGCGGAGCTGGAGGCGCATCCTGAAGCCTGGCAGCCGTTGCGGGAGGCCGCCCGCGCCGGCAATGTCACTCTGCTCTTCAGCGCCCGCGACACCTCCTACAACAACGCCGTGGCCCTCCGGGAGTTTCTCGAGGGAAAGCTGACAGAGCCCAACGATCCTTCGCTCCAGGCCTCAGGCCTATAACGTCTTCGTTCGCTTGAGTTGAGGTCCGAACTCTATTTGCCCCTTACGGGCAGCGAGGGGAGGATCAATCGCACCACCCGTTCGTAGAACAGATAATCCCATGCCCAGCCGGAGAGCACCACCAGCCGGTTCCGCATCCCGATCAGGCGGATGAGATGGACCCCCAGCCAGAGCAACCAGGCCGCGAAGCCGGTGAAGGCGCGCCCGAACACATGGGCGACGGCGGCGTTCCGCCCGATGGTCACCAACGTCCCCGGATCCCGATACCGGAAAGGGAGCGACGGGCGGCCCTTCAGGGCGCGCAGGATGTTCCGCGCGGCGAGGGTTCCTTGCTGGATGGCCACCGGCGCGACCATAGGCAGCTTCCCCGGCCCTTCCGGGAGCGCCAGATCTCCCACCACGTAGATCTCCGGATGGCCGGGCACCTGGAGGGCAGGGGTCACCGGCACCCGCTCCCCTGGCCCGAGGGGAAGCCCCAGGGCCGCCCCCAGGGGATGCCCGCGCACGCCGGCCGTCCACACCACGGTGGCCGTCTCGATTGCTTCCCCATCCTGCAGGCGCACCCGATCGGGTCCCACCGCGGCCACGGGAGCGCGCCGCCGCACCTCTACGCCCAAATGACGAAGCCGCTCCCGCGCATAAGCGGAAAGGACCGCCGGCAACCCGGGGAGCACCTCCGCCATCGCCTCGAGGAGGAGCACGCGGACCTCCCGGAAGTCCAGGGTGGGGAAATCCCGGCGCAGCGGGCGCGCGATGAGCTCGGCGAGGGCGCCTGCGAACTCCACGCCGGTGGGGCCGCCGCCCACGATCACGAAGGTCAGCAGACGCCGCCGGCGGAGCGGATCCGGCTCCCGGGCCGCCCGCTCGAAGACCGACAGGATGTGATTACGCAGGGCGACGGCCTGATCCAGGTCCTTGAGGAAGAAGGCGTGCTCGGCGACTCCGGGGACGCCGAAGGTGTGCGCCAGGCTCCCGGGAGCCAGGATCAGGAAGTCGTAATCGATGGGCGGGCCGTCGGTCTCCAGCCGGCGGGCGGCCGGATCGATCCCCCGCACCTCCGCCATCTCGAAGGCCACGTTGGGAAAGCGCCGCAGGAGCCCTCGAATGGGGAAAGCGATGGCCTCGGGCTCGATCTCGGCGGCCGCCACCTGATAGAGCAAGGGGAAAAACGTGTGGTGGTTCCGGCGGTCTACCAGCAGCACCTCCACCGGCTCAAAGGCGAGGGTCCGCACGGCCCACAACCCGCCGAACCCTGCCCCCACCACCACGATCCGTGGTCGCCTGCGCTTTCCCATAGATGACCTCCCTTCCGGGATTCTGAGCGGTCGAATCCTGAGCCTCTTTGCGCGCGCGCAAAGCGAGCTCCGCCGATCGGAGGTAAAACATCAGCGCAACCGTGCTTCCGGAGCCGGCAAGCTTCTAAGATTTGATCCCGGGTGAAGAGTCAGGATGCCACTGCGGATGCGGTTCCCGTTCATGCTCGTTGCGCTTCTCTCCCTGGGGGTGGGGATCTGGGCCGGGTGGATCCGGATGGGGTGGGCGTTCCCCCGGCCGAACCCGGCCTGGCCAGGCGCGCATGGGGCGCTCATGATCTCCGGGTTCCTGGGCACCCTGATCGCCCTGGAGCGGGCGGTCGTCGGCCCCCGCTGGTCCTGGGCGGCTCCCCTTCTGGCCGCCCTGGGCAGCCTCACCCTGCTCCTGGGCCGTCCGACAGCTGGGAGCGCGCTCCTGTTCCTGGGCAGCGCCATCGTCCTCATCCTCTTCTTCGGCGATGCCGCCCGCCGGCATCCCGATCCCTCCATCCGGGTGCTGGGGATCGGTGCGGCGCTGTGGGGCATCGGCCAGGCGATCTGGCTCGTCCGCGGGACCCCCGCCCCCGCCGTCCCATGGTGGACCGCTTTCCTTGTGCTGACCATTTTTGGGGAGCGACTGGAGCTCGCCCGCCTGATCCCCCGTGGGCGAGGGATGGCGAGCCTGTTCGGGGCCGGCCTGGCATGCGTCCTGCTGGGGCTGGCGCTGGGGGAGATCCAGCCGATGTGGGGCCGGCGGGCGCTGGGGCTGGGATGGCTGGTCCTGGCCGCCTGGCTGGCCCGTTACGACATCGCCCGGCGCACTGTCCGCCAGCGCGGCCTGGTCCGTTACGTGGCCGTGTGCATGCTGGCCGGCTACGCCTGGCTGGGGATCAGCGGGGCCCTGGAATGGCTCCCCGGCGAGGCGACGGCTGGACCCCTTTACGATGCGCGAGTGCACGCCCTCCTCATCGGCTTCGTGTTCTCGATGATCTTCGGCCACGCCCTGATCATCTTCCCGGCCGTGTTGCGGGTGCGCCTCCCCTTCTCCATTGCCTTCTATTTCCCCCTTGCGATCCTTCACCCCTCGCTCCTGCTCCGCCTCGGCGGGGATCTCGGCGGATGGCCGGACACCCGGCGTATCGGCGGGCTGCTGAACGGCCTGGCCATCCTGATCTTCCTGCTCCTCATCGCCCGGGCCCTCCGGGCCGGACGCCGCGCGCCTTCTCCAAATTCCGCTTAGAGGGACGACCAAAACGCATCGCTTCGGGGTGAGCTTTGTCACCCGGAACGCGTGATCGAAACCGTCAGATCGATGACGCCTGTCACACCGGAACGTTGGGTAAAGTCAACGAGGAGGCCATTGGGCTCGGGGAAGATCGGGCCGGAATCCCTTTGCGGAGGTGAATGATGGTTCCAGCCCGATGGCTCCTGATCGGCGCGCTGATGATGGCCCTGACGGCGTGCACGACCATGGCGGCTGCGCCCGCCGTGCCCACCCCGTCTCCCGCAGTCTCTTCAGAAACCCATGTGCATCCTACGCCCACCCCGGGCGGGCCGAAAGTCCGGGTGGTCCGGGATCCGGCGGACGTGCCGCCCCCGATCCGGCGCACGGAGCCCACCACGGTGGAGGTCACCCTCACTGTGAAGGAAGTGGTGGCGGAGCTGACCGACGGGGTGACCTTCCCCTTCTGGACCTTCGACGGGACGGTGCCCGGCCCGATGATCCGGGTGATGGAGGGGGACACGGTGGTCCTCCACCTGGTGAACCCTCCGGAGAACCACGTCTCCCACAACATCGATCTGCACGCGGTCACCGGCCCGGGCGGCGGAGCGACGGTCACCACCGTGGCGCCGGGGGAGACCAAGACCCTGGTCTTCAAGGCCCTGAAGCCCGGCGCGTATATCTACCACTGCGCCTATCCGCCAGCCCCACTGCACATCGGGATGGGCATGTATGGGATCATCGTGGTGGAGCCGAAGGGGGGTCTCCCGCCGGCCGACCGGGAGTTCTACGTCGTGCAAGGCGAGTGGTATACCTCCCTCCCCTTCGGCCAGCCGGGCCTGGCCTCCTTCGACTCCGCTAAGGCCCAGGCGGAGCGCCCGGAATATTTCACCTTCAACGGCCACGTGAAGGCCCTCACTGACCTCCACCCCCTGCAGGCGCGGACCGGCGAACGGATCCGGCTCTTCTTCGGGGTGGGCGGCCCGAACGTCGGCTCGAACTTCCACATCATCGGGGAGATCTTCGACCGGGTATATGTAGGCTCGCCGGACACCTTGGTGGCGAACGAAGAGACCGTTTATGTGCCGCCGGGCTCGGCAGCGGTCTTCGAGCTCACCACCGAAGTCCCCGGCCGCTACGTGCTGGTGGATCACGCGTTATGGCGGATGCTGCGGGGGCTGTCCGGATACCTGACCGTAGAAGGCCCCGAGCGGCCGGATTTGTTCCAGGGCATTCCGTCCGGCAACTCCGGGCACTAAGGGATGGGCCAAGATGGGGGGCTGGGAGATCGCTTCTGGGTCTCCCAGCCCCTGAATGCGCGCAGCCCCAGCGATCCCCTGCGCCCGCATGCTCCGAATGCAGCAAAATAAGAAGGCAAGGCGGGAAAGGCCTTCCCTTGTTCACCGGCAGGTGGATCCCGGATCCGGAGAGGCGGATGGAACAGAGGCGGCCCGGGACGACGGAAGGAGAGCTCCTGGAGGTCTTGAGCGGATATCCGCTTTTCCGCGGCGTGCCGCGCGAGAGCCTGCGGGCGCTGATCCATATGGGAGTGGAACGGAAATGCCCCGCTGGCCGCTTCCTGTTCCTGGAGGGGGATCCGGCAGAAGGGGTTTATTTGCTCCTTGAGGGCTATGTGAAGGTCGTCCAGACGGACGTCAGCGGACAGGAGGTGGTGGCTCAGGTGGCTGGACCCGGGGAGCCGCTGGGCCTGATCGCGATGTTCGCGGATTCGCCCTACCCGGCCTCCGCCCAGGCGGTCTCCCCCGCCCGGGCCCTCTGGCTCCCCGGGGAGGCCCTGCGCGGGTTCCTGCTCCGCCACCCGGAGGTCGCCCTGCGGCTCCTGCGGGTGCTGGCGGAGCGGCTGCACGAGACGCATCGGCGGCTGCTGGAGGTCAGCATCCTCCGGGTGGAGCGCCGGCTGGCCCGGGTGCTGGTGCGGCTGGCCAGCCGGCTGGGGCAGCGCACGGAAGAAGGGATCGCTGTGGCAATGCCCCTGAGCCGGGAGGAGCTGGCGGAGCTGTGCGGGACTCGCCTGCACACCGTGAGCCGGTTGCTCAACCGCTGGCAGCGGGCCGGCTGGGTGCGCCTGGGCCGACGCCGGATCGTGCTGCGAGAGCCCCACGCCCTGGTCGCCCTGGCGGAGGAGCTAGAGCCTCGAGAGCCTCCCCTTGCCTTGACCGGGCGCAAGGTAGGGGAAGGAAAGACCGTCGATGATCGAAGGGGAACACGCCCGGGGAGGACGGAATGATCCGGGAGGACTGGTCCATTGAGGAGCTCCTGGCGCGCTACCCCCGATCTCGGGAGGTCCTGATCCGCTGGGGGATGTGGTGCCCGGTGTGCGCCCTGGCCGGCCTGGAGACGCTGGCCGACGCCGCCCGGGTGTATGGGATCGACATCGAAACGCTGATCCGGGAGCTCGAGGAGCAGGAAGGAGGCGGTTCCTCACGCTGACATTCTGCCTCCATGCCGGCCTCCGCGCCGAATAGTAGAATCTTCTCCGAAGCCGCGCATCGGAGGTCCGTTATGCCCCAGGCCGAGGTGCTGGCAACCGGCACGGAGCTGCTCAGCGGGGATGTGGTCGACACGAACTCGGCGCGCATCGCCCGCGCCCTGCAGCCCCTCTCCATCCCCCTGGTCCAGATCACGGTGGTGGGAGATGATCTCCCCCGCATGGTGGCAGCCATCCGGGCGGCGCTGGCCCGTAGCGAGATCCTCGTGATCAGTGGGGGGCTGGGGCCCACGGCCGACGATGTGACCCGGGAGGCGGTGGCGGAGGCCCTGGGGCGTCCCCTGATCTTCGACCCGGAGCTGCTGGAGGTCATCCGGGCCCGCTTCCAGGCCTTCGGGGTGTCCATGCCCGAGAACAACCGGCGCCAGGCCTTCCGGCCGGAGGGCTCTCGCGTCATTCCCAATCCCATCGGCACCGCCCCCGGGTTCCTGGTTGAGACCAACGGCCGCCTCCTCTTCGCCCTCCCGGGCGTCCCCCGGGAGCTGGAGCGGATGCTTTCGGACACGGTGGTCCCTTACCTTCGGGAGCGGTTCCCTCCCGCGGAGGCGTTGGCCTGGCGGGTGGTGCGCACCATCGGGTTGGGGGAAAGCTGGATCGATGAGCGGCTGCAGGATCTGCTTCGGGGCGAGAACCCGCAAGTGGGGTTGAACGCCCATCCGGGGATGGTGGACATCCGCATCCAGGCCCGGGGATCCACCCCGGAGGAAGCCGCCGCCCGGGCCGAGGAGGCCGTCCGCCGGGTCCGGGAACGCCTGGGCTGGGCGGTTTTCGGGGAGGGCCACCAGGCGCCGGAGGAGGCGGTGATCGCCGCCCTTCGGGCCCGCGGGGCGACCGTCGCCACGCTGGAGCGGGGCACCCTGGGGATGCTGGGGGGGCGCCTCGCGGCGGTGGATCCTGAAAGCGAGGTCTTCCGGATCGGTGAGGTCCGCGCCCGGCTGGCCACCGCCCCGGAGCACGCCGCCGAGGCCATTCGACGTCAGGCCGGGACCACCTTCGGGCTGGCGGCGGAGGTCCTCCCCGAAGCCGAGAGCTTTCAGATCACCGTGGCCCTGGCGGCCCCGGAGGGTTCCCGAAGCGTCCGGCGCGGCCATCGCGGCCCGCTCCCCCATGCAGCCGAATGGGCCGCGCACGCGGCGATGGGCCTGCTCTGGCGCTGGCTCCGGGAGGGGCCATGACACTCCCGTTCCGTCCGACGCTGCCCCCGGTGCGCCTGCCCGTCTTCGAGGGCCCGCTCGATCTCCTCCTGTACCTGATCGAGCGGAACGACCTGGATATCACCCAGGTCTCCCTGGCCCAGGTCACCGAACAGTATCTGGAATACGTTACCATCCTGCAGGCGCTGACCCTGGACCAGCTGGCAGAATATCTGGTGATCGCCGCCAAGCTCCTTTACATCAAGTCCTCCCTGCTCCTCCCTCGCCCACCGGAGCCGGATGAGGCCGAGGAGGATGTGGGAGAAGCGCTGGTGGAGCAGCTCAAGGCTTATCGCCTCTTCCGGGAGCTGGCCCGCCGGCTGCGGGAGCGAGAGGGGTTCACCGCCTACGGCCGGACCGCGCCGCCGCCCCGGCCCGAGGTCCCCGGGACCGGCCTGGAGGGCATCACCCTGGAGGATCTCCTCCGGCTGGCCCGCCAGGCCCTGCGCCCGGCGGGCGAAGCGGCCCCGGTGGAGGCGTTCCTTCCCGCGTATCGCCTGACGATCCAGGAGGCCATGGAGCGGATCCTGGAGGCGGTGCGGGAAGGAAAGCGGGTAGCCTTCACCGGGCTGCTGCGGGCGGCGGGAAACCGTTACGAGGGCATCGCCTTCTTCCTGGGGCTGCTGGAGCTGTTGAAGCAGCGCCGGGTGGTGGCCTATCAGAGCCGGCTGTTCGATGAGATCTACATCGAGCCCTTCCCGGAGCGCCCATAGGGGAACCACCAGGGTTTCTCCCCGCCCTCGATGTCCCAGTGGACGTGCTTGGTCTCCCGGAACTCCTCCAGCCCCTCCAGGCCCAGCTCCCGGCCGATCCCGCTGAGCTTCATGCCCCCGAACGGCCCGGCGTAGTTATCCGTGAGGGGATCGTTGATCCAAACCGTGCCCGCCTTCACCTCCTCATAGAAGCGGCGGATCAGACGGGGATCGTGGCTCATCAGGCAGGCGCCGAGCCCATAGGGGTTATCGTTGCACAGCGCAATGGCCTCATCGAAGGTCCGGTAGGGCATCAGAGGGATGACGGGCCCGAAGGTCTCCTCGCGCATGATCTTCATCGTGTGATCCACATCCACCAGCACCGTGGGCTCATAGAAGAAACCGCGGGGCAGGTGAGGGGGCCGGCGCGCCCCAGTGAGGGCATGAGCCCCCCGCGCCAGGGCATCGGCCACATGATCCTCCACCTTCGCCCGATAGGAGGGCCCCGCCATCGGCCCGATGTCCGTTTGCGGGTCCAGGCCGTGGCCCAGGCGCAGGGTGCTGACAAAAGAAGCGATCTCCTCAGCGAACCGATGGTAAATCGAAGCCGGCACATACACCCGTTCCGTGCTGGTGCAGACCTGGCCGGCGTTGATCAGGGCCGCATACGCCAGGGCCTTCACGGCGAGCTCCAGCGGCGCGTCCGGCCCGACTACGAAAGGATCCTTGCCGCCCAGCTCCAGGTGGAGCTTTTTCATCATCGGGGCGGCCAGGGCGGCGATCCGCTGGCCGGTCGCCAGAGATCCGGTGAAGGCGATGACCGGGACCTCCGGATGCGTCACCAGCGGCTCGCCGACCTCCGGCCCGTATCCCGTCACGATGTTCACCACGCCCGGCGGGAGATGATCCATCGCCACCTCGGCCAAGCGCAGCGTGGTCAGGGGGGTGAGCTCGGAGGGCTTGACGACCACCGTGTTGCCGGCGGCCAGGGCCGGCGCGACCTTCCAGGCCATCAGGAGGATGGGGTAGTTCCATGGGACGATGCATCCCACCACACCATAAGGTTCCTTGAGCACCAGGCTGAGCTGACCGGGCTCCGGTGAGGGGATCACCCGGCCCCGCTCATGACGGGCGAGCTCCGCGTAGTAATCAAAAGTGTTCGCCGACCAGAGGATCTCTTCCTCGTTCTCCGGCCACGGCTTGCCTTCCTCCAGGGTGAGCAGTCGGATCAGCTCCTCCTGGTGCGCCCGGATCTTGCGGGCGATCTCGTGGAGCATCTCCGCCCGGGTCGCAGCGGGGACGCGACGCCAAGAGTCAAAGGCGTGGCGGGCAGCGGTCACCGCCGCCTCTACATCCCGGGCTGTCCCCCGGGGCACCGTCTCCAGCACCTCCTCCGTCGCCGGGTCCTGCACAGGGATCTCCCCCGCTGCGGCCCCCGCCGTCCACTCCCCTCCGATCCACATCGGCTTCATGGACAATCCCTCCTCTCCGACAATAAGGGGCGGAGGATCTGGGACGATCCCCCGCCCTTCCAGCCCGCCTCACTGCTCCACGCCCAGTTCGGTCCAGATCCGGTCATACAGCTCGATCGCCTCCCCTACGTCGATCAGCCACTCCATCTTCCGCTTCAGCTCGTCCGGCGGATAGATCCCCGGGTCGTTGAGGAGCGTGGGGTCGATCAACCGCTGCTGGACGGCCGTGCGGTTCGGGCTGCCGAATTTGATGGTGTTCGCGTTGATGGCCGCGATGTCCGGCCGCATCAGGAAGTTGATGAACACCTCGGCCGTGTATTTGTTTTTGGAGGTCTTCGGGATGGCCAGGTTGTCCTGCCAGATGGTGCAGCCCTCCTCAGGGATCACGTATTTCAGCGTCGGCTTGGCGTCGCGGGCCCGGATGGCGTCGCCGGTCCAGATGTGCGCCACGACGACCTCGCCGGCCACCAGGAGATCCCGGGTGGTGTCGCTGGTGTAGGCCTTCACGTAGGGCTTCTGGCGGAGCAGGACCTCCTTGGCCTTCTGGAGCTCCTCCGGGTTCGTGGTGTTCATGGAGAAGCCCAGATACTTGAGGGCCGCCCCGATCACCTCCCGCTCGTCCTTCAGCATGGCGATCTTCCCCTGGATGTCCGGAGCTGGCTCGAAGAGATCCTTCCAGCTCTTGAGCTCGCGCTGGACCGCCGCGGTGTCATACATGAACCCGGAGGTGCCCCACATATAGGGCACCGTGTATTTGTTCTCCGGGTCGAAATAAAGGCCCAGATAGGCCGGATCGATGTGCTTGAGGTTGGGAAGGTTGTTCTTGTCCAGCTCGGCCAGCATGCCCTCCTTGATCATGATGGAGACCATGTAGTCCGAAGGCACGATGACATCGTAACCGGTGGCGCCGGCCTGCAGCTTGGCCAGCAGGGTCTCATTGGAGTCGTAGGTGTCGACGATGACCTTGACCCCGCACTCCCGCTCGAACCGCTCCAGAACCTCCTGGGCGATGTAATCGGGCCAGTTGAACAGATACAGCTGCTTGGAGAGACGAGAGCGATCTCCGCACGAATCCTCAGCGGCCGCCGGCCCGGTCGCAGGAGGAGCCTCTGTGGCAGGAGCCGTCGGAGGAGAAGTCGGTGGGGTCGTGGGATTGGGAGGGGCTGCCGGCGCCCCGCACGCCACCAGGATCGCCAGGAGAACCATGAGCGTGAGACCGCGCGCCCACTTGCCCATCGCTGCACCTCCTTTCCATAATAGGGTTGGCAGGGGATTTTCCACCAGAAAGCGCCATGATTGGGCCTCACATCGCAGGAAGACGCTCCGCAGAGACCCCGGCTTCCGCAAGCCGTCCCTCCAGATGTCGTCCGGCTTCCTCCACCAGGGCCTGCGCCTCCTCCGGCGTCGGGGCGGCCGCGGAAAGGTAAATCTGTATGCGCACCTGAGGTCCGAAGGCCCGGGCCCGGGATTTGATGTAGACGTGGGGGAAGGCCCGGCCCACCTCTCCCAACAACGGCGCCAGCCGCGATTCATCCCCACAATCCGTAAGCAGGCGTAACTCCGCAAACCCGGCCCTCCCCAGGCGGGCCTGCAGATGCGGGGCGAGGGAGCTCTGGACGATGGCCTTCATCTCTTCGGGGACGCCGGGGAGACAGACGAGGAGTGTCCGTTCCAGAGGCAGGAGGACCCCCGGGGCGGCCCCCACGGGGTTCGCCAGGGGGATCGCCCCCCGGGGGAGCATGGCCATCTTGCGGCGGGGAGGCGTGAGGTCGGGCTCCGCGACGAAACCGGCGGCCGCCAGCTCCCGGTAGCGCGCCGCCACCATCCGCAGCGCCTCCGGATGCTCCTCCAGCGGCCGCCCGGTGGCCATCGCCACCGCGGCCAAGGTTCGGTCGTCCTCGGTGGGGCCCAGCCCACCGGTGGTGAACACGAGGGCTGGAGCCCGACGCAGGGCCCCCTGCAGCTCCGCCGCGATGGCCTCCACCTCGTCCGGCAACACCACCGCCCGCTGGACCTTCCCGCCCAGCCCAGTGAAGAAGCGGCACAGCCAGGCGGTGTTGGTATCGACAACCTCCCCCAGCAGCAGCTCGTTCCCGATGGCCAGGATCTCCGCCGTCGGGGGATGGGCAGGCATCTCGCTCACTCCTCGCCGGGCTCGGTCTGAACCGAGCGGCTCATCACCCGCTCGATGCTGGCGATCAGCTCTGAGGGGCCGAAGGGCTTGGTGAGATAATCGTCGACGCGGGCGATGTGAAGGCCGAGGATGCGATCGACGTTCTGGGCCCGGGCGGTGACCACGATCACCGGGATGTGGCGCAACTCGGGGTCCGCCTTCATCTGCTGGTAGACTTCCCAGCCATCGATGTCCGGCATCATCAGGTCCAGCAGGACGAGATCGGGCTTCTCCCGTCGGATGACCTCGATCCCCTCCACGCCGCCCGTTGCCCACCCGACCAGCTCGTAGCCCCGCCGGGTGACGATCAGGCGGATCAGGTCGATCATGTCCTGGTCATCCTCGATGCAGACGATCCGGATCTTTCTGGGCTCCCCTTCGGTCATCCTCGCTCCCCCTTCTGTGCTTAAATGCAGTTTATCCACAATCCGGCTCTCAGACAAACGGGGCCGGGGCCCCTATGCCCCGGCCCCTGCAGGGATCAGCTCTCCTCCCGCACGATGCGGATGTGGAGCTCCCGGAGCTGGCGTTCGTCGACCTCCGAGGGGGCATCGAACAGGAGATCCGTCGCGCTGGCGGTCTTGGGGAAGGCGATGACCTCGCGGATGTTCGGCTCGTCCGCCAGCAGCATCACCAGGCGATCCAGGCCCAGGGCGATGCCTCCGTGAGGAGGGGCGCCGAACTCAAAGGCCTCCAGCAGATGGCCGAACCGGGCGCGGGCCTGCTCCGGGGTGTATCCGAGCAGCCGGAACACCCGCTCCTGGATCTCCCGGCGGTGGATCCGGATGCTCCCCCCGCCGATCTCATAGCCGTTGCACACGATATCATACGCCTTCGCCCGGACCGAGGCCGGGTCGGTCTCCAGGCGGTCCAGATCCTCATCCAGCGGGGAGGTGAAGGGGTGGTGCACGGCCTCCCAGCGGCCTTCCTCCTCGTTCCACTCGAACATCGGGAACTCCAGGATCCAGGCGAAGGCGAACTCATCCGGATCCGCCAGCTGCAATCGGTCGCGGAAGAGCAGGCGGAGCCCGCCCAGGGCCTTGGCGACCACCTCCGGGGCGTCGGCTACGATGCAGAGCAGATCGCCGGTGCCGGCCCCGGTCCGCTCGGCGATGCGGGCGCGCTCGCCTTCGGTCAGGAACTTAACGGCCTGGCCTTTCACCCCATCGCCGGTGAAGGCGAGGGTGATCAATCCCTTCGCCCCATGCGATTTCACGTAAGACGTGAGCTCGTCGAGCTCGCGGCGGCTGTAGCCGGCGCAGCCCGGCGCGCGCAGGGCCTTCACCTGTCCTCCGCCCCGAGCCGCCTCCCGGAAGATCTCGAAGGCGCTCTCCCGGGCCACATCCGTCAGGTCGACCAGCTCCATGCCGAAGCGCAGATCCGGCTTGTCCGAGCCGTAGCGGGCGAGGGCCTCCGCGTAAGTGAGGCGAGGGAACGGCGTGCGAAACCGCTTGTGGGGGGCCACCCGCTGCACCACCTCGATCAGCAGCCCTTCGATCAGCTGCAGGATGTCCTCGCGATCCACGAAGGACATCTCCAGGTCCAGCTGGGTGAACTCGGGCTGGCGGTCGCCCCGCAGGTCCTCATCGCGGAAGCAGCGGGCGATCTGGTAGTATTTCTCCAGGCCCGCCACCATCAGCAGCTGCTTCAGTTGTTGAGGGGACTGCGGCAGGGCGTAGAACTTGCCGGGGTGGAGCCGGCTGGGGACGATGAAATCCCGGGCGCCCTCCGGTGTGCTCTTGATCAGGATGGGCGTCTCCACCTCCACAAACCCCCGGGCGTCCAGGTAGTCCCGGATGGCCCGGGTGGTCTGATGGCGCAACATCAGGTTCCGCTGCATGCGAGCCCGCCGCAGGTCCAGGTAACGGTAACGCAGGCGGACCGCCTCATCGATGCGCCGGCCGTCGTCGTCGATGGGGAAAGGCAGCGGGCGCGCGGGGTTCAGGATGCGCACCGCGTGGGCTTCCACCTCCACCTCCCCGGTGGGCAGGTTCGGGTTCTCCGTCCCAGGGGGCCGCCGGCGCACCCGCCCGTGGACCTGGATCACATATTCCAGGCGGACCTGATCCAGGGCCGCATGGGCCTCCGCGGAGCAGGAGGGATCCCCCACCACCTGCACCAGCCCGCTCCGATCCCGCAGGTCGACGAAGATCAGGCCGCCATGATCCCGACGCCGGTGCACCCAACCGGCCAGCTCCACCATCTGGCCAACGTGGGCCGGGCGCAGCTCCCCACACCCATGGGTCTTCCACATCGAGGACCTCCATGCGCAGCGTCCGAATCGGTTGCATGGGATTATAAGGCATCGGCCTGAGGAGGACGGCAAGGGGAGCCCTCAGACAAAAGGATAGGGGCCGGGGATACGCACGGCGCGCCTCCCCGGCCCCCGACCGCCTCCAGCCGGGCCCTGTGCGCTCCCGGCGGCTTAGCTTTCCGCCGGGGCACCCGATGGATGACGGGCCCGGCGCACGACCTCCAGGATCTCCGCGAGGAGCGCCTCGGGGTCCGCACCCGCTTTCTGGAGCAGTCGCTCGATCCGCCCGTTGAGCCGCCGGCGGTCCTCCTCGGTCAGCGCTTTGGCCGTGAGCACCAGAATGGGGAGGGAACGGGTGGACGGATCCTCCCGCAGCGCCTCCACCACGGCGAACCCGTCCATCTCCGGCATCATCAGATCCAGGATCACCAGGTCGGGCCGCTCCCGTCGGGCCAGGGCCACCCCTTCCGGGCCGTTCGCCGCTTCCAGAACATGATAGCCCCCTGCGTTCTCCAGAACCCGGCGGATCAGCTGGCGATCGCCCTCCGAGTCATCGATCACCAGGACCTTCAGGGGGCGGGGGCGACCGTCCACCCGTTGGATAGCTTCCAGCAGCTCCTCTTCGGTGAAGGGCTTGACCAGATATTCCGCGGCCCCCAGGCTGAACCCCTGGCCCCGCTCATCAAGGATGGAGCAGATGATCACCGGGATCGCCCGGGTTTGGGGATCGGCCTTGAGTTCCTGAAGGACTGTCCATCCGTCCTTCTGGGGCATCATGATGTCGAGGGTGATGGCATCGGGCCGGAGGCGGCGAGCCGTCTCCAGGGCCTCCCGGGGATCCGTCAGGCCGACCACTTCGAAGCCGTGCTTCTCCAGATACCGCCGATATAGGGTGATCACGCCCGGGTCGTCGTCGATGCAGAGGATCACCGGCCGGCCCGGTCGAGGTTCGCCCGCAAGCCGCGGCCGGGCCCGGGGGAGCGTGAAGAAGAACGTCGAGCCCTTCCCGACCTCGCTCTCCACCCAGATGCGCCCGCCCATCAGCTCCACCAGGCGCCGGGCGATGGCCAACCCCAGACCGGTCCCGCCGTAACGCCGGGTGGTCCCACTCTCCACCTGGGTGAACTCCTGGAAGATCTCCTCCTGTTTCTCCTTCGGGATCCCGACCCCGGTATCCTGCACGGCGATCGTCACAAAGGATTCGTCTGCCCAAGCGCGCACCGCGATGAAGCCCTGGTCGGTGAACTTGGCCGCGTTGGAGACCAGGTTGAGCAGCACCTGACGGGCCCGCTGAGGATCCGCCCAAACCGGCGGGAGGTCCTCGGGGACCTCCTGGCGGAGCTCGATGGGCTTGTCGCGGGTCAGGCCGACGGCGGTGGACATCACGCCGCGGATGATCTCTCGCATGTCCACTTCGGAGAACTGGAGCTCCATCCGACCGGCCTCGATCTTGGAGAGATCGAGGATGTCGTTGATCAGGCCCAGCAGATGCTGGCCGGCGTTGTAGATGGCGGTGAGGTCCTGGCGCTGGGCCTCCGTCAGCGGCCCGTCGATCCCCTTGAGGATCACCCGGCTGAAGCCGATGATGGAGTTCAGCGGGGTGCGCAGCTCGTGAGACATGTTGGCGATGAACTGCGTCTTCAGCCGGTCCAGCTCCCGCAGGCGCTCGGCCGTGCGCTTCTGTTCTTCGTAGAGCATGGCGTTCTCAAGGGCCACGGAGACGACCTCGCCGATAATCGCCATCGCTTGCGCGTCCCCTTCGTCGAAGGTCCACGGCGCATCGGCCTCTACCGATAGCAGACCCCACAAGCGCCCGCCGTGGTAGAGGGGGAGGACCAGGGCGGAGCCGGATTGTTCGCTGAAGAGGGCCCGTTCCTCGCCGAGGCCCTCCAGCTCATGAAGCAGGATGGGCTCCGGGCTGCCTTGGACGCGCGCAAGCAACGACTCCGGCCCGACCGGACCGAACAGCTGCGACGCATGGGCGAGGCCATCGGAACATCCGGCACAACCTCGGCACACCCATAGCTCCCTTTCCGGAAGATATTGATAGAGGCTGACATGATGGAAACCGAACCGTTCGTAGATCAGCTGGGTAGAACGGCGGAGGACCAGCTGAGGATCCAGCTCTCGGACGATGGCTCCTGCGATTTCGGCGGTGGTCTGCAAGCGGAAGGTCTGGCGATGGATCTCCTCGAACAGCGAGGCCAGCCAGAGGAGACGAGACCATCGGTCCACGATCTCCTGAAGGATACGGCGTTCTTCCTCGGATAGATCTGACGCTCCCGGAAGAGCCAGGAACCCTATCGTTTGGTTCTCGATTTGGATAGGGAACACCGGGCCGTCCGATGGCGGGGGAGAAGTGATCGGGATCAGCCGCGCTCCGTCGTAGAGATAACCGAACTGCCGGCCGGGGGTTAGCCACCGACGAGCGATTTGGCGCCCCAGCACGATGCTCAGCTCGTTTAAGGCGGACCGGGTCTGCTCCAGCAGCCAAGCGTTCTCCACACCCCGCAGAATTATCCGTATCAGGAGGCGAAGGATATTGCCGATCACAGGATCACGCACTCCCCCTCGGCTCACCACCAGGGCCAGCCGCAGGTGAGGCTCCCGCGTCTCGGCCTCGGGCACCTCCTCTCGCAGCAGCAGCCACTCCCCGATCTCCACCTGTTCTCCCTGGAGGCCATCTGGAAGGAGCAGGCGTTCGGGCAACTCCCCATGGACCGCTATGACCCGCTGGTAGACCCCCTCCTGGATCTGAGAGTAGACCCCGCACGGCAGATTCATGTGACGCTCGAGGGCCTCGGCCAGCCGCCGGAAGAAATCCTCCCGGCTGCGGGCGGGGAGGGTCTCCTCCTCAATGCGCAGCAAGCGCTCCCCCCATTCGGCACGGGTGCGGAGAACCTCTTGGAGGACCTGGGCCTCCTGCTGGGCCTTCTCCAGCGCGGTCATCATCGCCCGCGCGGTCCGTTCATGTTCCGAGATGAGATAAAGCTGGCGGGCGTGGACCAGACGCTCCGCGAGCGCCTCTTCCAAAAGATGCAGCGGCTCCAGAGCCGTCCCGCTCAGCTGAGGGAAAGCTCCCTGCAGGAAGGCACGGGCCGTCCGAAACGCTCCGATCAGCGTGGAAAGGGCCATGCCCTGTCGGCCCCATTCCTCCCCGAAACGGGCGATCGCCTGGGAGTCCGGTTCGCCCCGCAAGGCGCCGACGATAAGCTCCCGCAACGTCCGGGCGACCTCGGGGATGGGACGGGGCGAGGCCATCCGGCCCAGGTTGTCCATCATATGACGCCGCAGCGCCTGGCGGAGCTGCTCCTCCAGGGCCTCGCTCAATCGCTGCAGCTCATCGGAAAGCCACCCAGCGCCCTCCGCCCTGACTTCCATGTTGCCTCCCCGCCCGAATGCGAAGCCTCACTTCTCCAGGATCACCCCGTAGAACTCCAGATCCACCCCCTCCCGATCCTCCTCGGTGATATAGTCCGGGGGCAGACCCAGCCACTCCACCAGCGGCCGGAAGCCTCGATGATCCGGCCGCCAGGGACGGACCAGCTCCTGGCATTCCTCAAGAGTGTAAAAATAGAAAGGCTGCCCCATTTGCTCGAACATGGCTAAGAACTGAGCCATACGCGGGGTCATCTTACCAGCAGCCTTGGTTTCGAAAGTGGCAAACATCTTACTTCCGGGGGCAGCCCAGTCATAGAGCGCCTGCATTACATGTCGCATCTCCTCCGGAGTAAAGAAGGGGGAAACCGCATTGAAACCGATGGCCACACGGCGCTCATCGCCAAACAGCTCTCGGATCTCTGGGGCGTTCAGGAAAGTCTCCGGCCGCTTCATGTCCGCTTGCAGATAGCGAACGTTGGGATTGCCAGCTAACAGCTCCCGGGAGTAGGCTACCGCGACCGGATCGATATCGATGTAGATCACCCTGGCGTGAGGGGCGACGGCGTGAATATGATCTTGGGTGGGAAGCCCCGAGCCCAAATCCAGGAAACGATCGAAACCTTCCTCAACTAGAAGACGCACCGCCTCCTGGAGAAAAGCCCGGAGCATGCGGACCCATTTCCGAGTAGAGGGAACGAGGCTGATCATGAACTCAGCAGCCTGACGATCCACCTCGAAGTTATGAGTCCCGCCCAGCACGTAATCATACACGCGGGCGGCGTTCGGCTGATCCGTCCCCACCGGGCTCCCCATAGGATGGCTCATGTTGTCCCTCCTGTTGGGTGGAAGTTGTAGAAGATCCGATCCACAACACCAGGGGGGTGCGTCGGATCCGATGGGCCAGAGCCTCCAGGCCGGTCGTAGCCCTCCCGACTACCGTGGGCCGTCCCAGCACCTGGGATGTGAACTCATTGACGGCCGCCTCGATCTCCGAGCGCAACCGCAGATCAGCATACAGCATCGCGTTGTTCAGGGCCACCGCCACTGCCCCGCTGACCGTGGAAAGAACAACTAGATCCTCCTCCTTAAACGCGTAAGGGCGATCGGCCTGAATGGTGAGAGCGCCCAGCACCCGATCGCCCACGATCAGGGGCAGGGCCATCTCGGCCCGGGTATCCGGGAGCAGAGGGTTCACATAACGGGCCTCGGCCTCGCTCACATCCTGGGCGATCACCGGCTGCCGGCGGGCGCAGGCCTGGCCGATCATGGACTCCCCGCCGACGCGCAGGCGGTGCCCCTGGGCGACCATCCGCCGGCCGGCCTCCCCGGTGCCCGCCCGCAGGACGGCCCACTCCCCACTGGGATCCACCAGGAAGGCTCCCACGTAGTAGTAATCGAACCGCTGGCGGATGAGGTCCACCGCCTGTTGTAACAGCTCCTCCACATCCAGCACGCTGACGACGATCCGGGCGATCTCCGCAGCGGTCTGGATCCGGCGGGCCTGACGCTGAGCCTCTTCATACAACAGGGCGTTCTCCAGGGCGACGGCGGCCTGCTGGGCGATGGTCTGAGCCAGACGCAGCTCCTCGGGCGTGAAGGCATGGTGGGCCCGCATATAATCCAGGCCCACCGTGGCGATCACCTGGCCCCGGGCCACCAGCGGGATGATGGCGATGGAACGGATCCCCAGACCGGCCAGCAGAGGCCCGGTGGCCTCCAGCCGCTCGTCCTGGAGAACATCCAGCGCCCACTGGGGTTGCCCGGTCTCCATCGCCTGCCGGGTGAAGGCATTATCGACCGGGATTTGGATCCCAATGAAGCCCTGGGCCGGATACTCCGCCACCACCGTCCCGACATCCCGGCCTTTCTCCCACAACGCCGCGCCGCTGTGATCCGCTCCCAGCACCTCCACATAGGCCCGGCAGACAGCCTCCAGGATCTCCGCGAGGTTCAGGGAGCGGGAGAACTCCACGGCCAGGCGGTGGAGGGTCGCCAGCTCCTGGGCCTGGGCTTGGGCCTGCGCGTAGAGCCGGGCGTTCTGCCAGGCGGTGGCCAGCTGATCCGCCATCACCTGGAGGGCCTGGATGTCCTCTTCGGTGAAGGCGGCCGGCTGTTCAGACTGGATGTCCAGGACCCCCACCAGCTCCCCGCGCACGAGCATCGGCAGGGCGATCTCCGAGCGGGTGAGGGGGAGGAGGGGGTTGGCGAAGCGCACCGGCTCCGCGCCTACATCCAGCGCGATGCGGGCCCGCCGGTGGGCCGCCGCCCAGCCGACCATCGATTGCCCGCCGATCTCCAGCCGGTGGCCCTGTTCTTTCATGATCCGGCCGGGCTCCCCGGTGCCGGCGGCCAGCACCATCCATCGGCCCTCCGCATCGGGGACGAACCAGCCCACATAGTAGTAATCGAAGCGATCCCGGATGAGCTCAACGGCCTCCGCCATCAGCTGGTCTGGATCCAGGATGGTGGCCGTGATGCGGCTGACCTCCGCCGCCGCCTGCAGCAGGCGGGCCCGGCGAGTGGCTTCTTCGAAGAGCTCCTGGCGCTGAAGGGCCAGGGCCGCACCGACAGCCATCGTGGTAGCCAGCCGGAGCTCATCGGGAGAGAACCAGCGCTCCCGCCGGCTGTCCCAGATCTCCACGTGCCCGTAATACTGCTCGCCGACCACGAGGGGGATCAGCAACACCGTCCGACCACCATATCGGGCCAGGAGCTGTGCCTCCGGGACACCTTGCGCCTCCAGCTCGCTCCGCCGGAGGACCACCGGCTGCCGGGTCCAGCGCATCTGGGCGTAGAGCGGATAGTCCTCATAACGATAATAGACGCCTACATCCGGGATGCGCTCTTCCGGCGTGGCCTCCGGAGCATAGAACTCGCTCATGACAAAGAAGCCCTGTCCATCGGAGAACTCGCGGTTCACATACGCGCTGGTTGCGCCCAGGGCGAGGGTGAAGGCCCGGCAGATCCGGGTCAGCAGCTCCACCGGCCCGGAGGCCTCCACAAGGGAGGCGGCGACTTCGTGGAGCCAGGCCTGCTCCCGCAGCCGTTGCTCCAGCAGCTCGAAGAGACGACGGTTCTGGAACACCACCGCCGCCGTGTCGGCGAGGGCCTGCAACCGGCGAACCGTCCGCCCGTCGAGCTCCAGGGGACGCTGGACCCCCTGGGCGATCAGCCAGCCCCAGAAGACATCGCCGGCCCAGAGGGGGAAGAAGGCGATGGAACGCACGCGATGCCGGAGGTAGAACGCACGACTGGTCTCGTCCAGCCATGGATCGGTAGCCACATCGGGGACGAAGATGGGCTCCAGGGTGAGCTCCCGGGCGATAATCGGCAGCTCGGCGGCCGTATAGCGTCGGGGCTCCGTGAAAAGCCCCCGTTCCCGATCCCAGATCAACCGAGCCTGGAGGACCCGCTTCTCTCCCTGGGCCTCCGGATCCTCCATCAGAGCCAGGATATACCGGTCCACCCCCTGAATGGGGAGGTGGGCCAGCAAGGCCCGGGCCGCCCCCTCGATGGTCGTCGCGGCCGTTAGATCCCAGGCAGCCTGATACAAGGCCTGGGTCTCCTCCAGGGCCGCCTGGGCCTGCTGATAGAGCCGGGCGTTCTCGATGGCCACCGCCAGCTGGTCCGCCAGGATCTGCAACACCGAGAGGGCCCCGGCGTCGAAGGCTTCTTCCAGAGTGCTCTGGACATCCAGGGCCCCGATGATGCGATCCCCGATCTTCAGCGGAAGAGCGGCCTCGGATCGGGTCTCCGGGAGCAGCTCGTTCTTGAAATGAATCGGATCCTCCGCGGTCCGCTGGGCCACCCGGGGCCGCCCGTTCGCCGTCACCCAGCCGATCAGGCTCTGCCCCCCCACCTCCAGCCGGTGGCCCCGCTCTTTCAGCTTTCGCCCGACCTCGCCGGTGGATTCTTGCAGGACCGCCCACCGGCCGCTCTCCTCGATCAGGAACACCGAGGCATGGTAGTAGCCCAGGCGGTCCCGGATCAGGTTCACCGCCGTCCGGAGCAGCTCGTTCAAGTCCAGGGTGGAGGCAATGAGGCGGCCCATCTCCGCCGCCGTCTGCAGCTGATGGGTTCGCTCCTGCACCCGGCGCTCCAGGTTTTGATAGAGGTCCTGGAGCCGAACGGCCATCGTGTTGAAGGCCTCCGCCAGCACCCCCAGCTCGTCCCGGGAGGTCACCGGGACCCGGACGTTCAGCCGGCCGGCCCCCATCTGCTGGGCGGCCTCCGTCAGCTCCCGGAGGGGGCGGGTGAGGGAAGCCGAGGCGACATAAGCCAGGCCTACCGCAAGAAGACCCAGGACCACTGTCCAGAGCAAGACCTGGCGTCCCAGCCACTCCACCGGCGCCAGGGCCTCATCCTCGCTTTGCACCACAGCCAGCGTCCAGCCCCGCTCCTCCAGGGCAGGAAGCCGGTGGGCGATCCCCGGTCCCACCCGGCTATAGGCGATGAGCCAGTCCCAGGTGAGCAGGGCGCCTTCCGGCCGGGCGAGATCCTCCGGCTTGAGCCCGAGAGCCGTGACCCGCTGCTCCCGATGCAACAACCCGAGGGGATCCATCAGGATCGCCCCATCCCGATCCAACAACAGCGCCCGTCCGGTGCGTCCGATCCGGAACTGGCTGAGGATCCCGAAGATCTGCGAGGCGCCATAGGCGCTGCGCAACACCCCGACCGCCTGATGAGTATCCCGGCGGTAGATGGGAACCGCCAGGTAGACCACTGTGGTCTGGAGGTCCTCGTCGAACTGGAGGGTGCTGATATACGGCGCGCCCCGTCCCTGATTCCAGGCCGCTTGCCACCATGGCTCCCGATCAAAGCGATAGGCGCGAGGAGGCTCCGTGGCCGCGACCAGGATCCCGTGGGCGTCGGTGAGGAGCAGGTGCAGGTGGCCGGTGAGACGATCCCGGAGGGCGCGGAGCTGGGCGGCGGCCGGACCCTGGAGGATCTGTCGGCGCAGGCTGGAATCGGGCTGGAATCGCCAGAGGAGCTCCTCCTGCTGAACAGCATACGCGCGGAGGAGGGGATCGGGGTAACGGGCCGAGTGGGCGACGGCCTCGGAGATCAGCGTCTCCTCCTCCGCGCCCGCGCTCAGATTCTCAACCTGATGCCACAGATCCTTCTCCAGAGCCGCCCGCTGGGTCTGGGCCACCCCCTGGAATTCCTCCATAATCCGGCGCTGGAAGGCGTTTTCCAGCAGGCGCTCGGCGATTACCAGCGTCCCCGCTACGCTGACCAACGCGACAAACACGAACCCGGCCAGGAATTTCCAGCGCAACGGCCACGAGCCCCAATCGAGGGACACCATCGCGTGCCCTCCTCAACCGAGTGTCCACACGCCCTCGCCGGCGAGGATGCGGCGGATCTGATCCGGGAAGGCATCGGGGTCGATGGGCTTGCCGATGAAGCCATCGAAGCCCGCCTCCCGCGCCCGCCGCATGTTGTCCTCTGTGGCCTCCGCCGAGACCGCCACCACCCGGGTCCCTCGGAAACGGGGGTCGGCCCGGATCTGTCGGAGGACCTCATAGCCGTCCTCATAGGGCAGATGGATGTCCAGCAAGATGAGATCGATGCGGGGCAGCTGCCCGGCGAACTCCAGCACCTGCCAGCCCGAAGCCTTCCATTGGATGTCCCGCACCCCCAGGTAGCCCAGCAGGCGGGCGATCAGCACAAAGTTCTGGAGGTTGTCCTCGACCACCAGGATGGTGGCCTCCTTCGGGTCCACCGGAGGCTGCATCTGCTCACCGCCCATGAGGGGCCTCCCGGTTCTTCAGGAACGCGGCGATTTGCTCCGGCAACGCATCCACATCGATGGGCTTGGGGATGTAGCCATCGCACCCGGTCGCCAGGGCCCGCTCCCGGGTGCCGCGGATGACATCCGCCGTGAGCGCCACAATCGGGATCCCCTGCAAATGGGGCATCTGCTTGAAGCGACGGACCAGTTCATAGCCGTCGATGTCGGGGAGATGGAGGTCCACCAGGATCAGATCGGGGTGCATCGAGCGGGCCAGCTCCAGCCCTCTGGGCCCGTCCTCCGCCTCCACCACCTGATACCCCTCTGCCTCCAGGATCCGCCGAACCAGCAGCCGGTTTTCGAAATTGTCCTCGATGTATAAAATAAGTGCCCTCATCCGGCTCCCTCGAAGATCCGGGATACGAGATACCGCATGGCACCCGCTTGAAGCCAGCGGCAAGATTAATCTAACCTGAAAAGGGGAGCCTGTCAAGCAGGATCGCTCCCTGGAGCCCGCTCGGTCTATTTAAAATAACCGGGACAGCGGGGCATGCGGTTACGTTAAAGAGGGAACGCCGCACAAGGGAGGATCCCTTTCGCCTCAGGGAGGAGGAGCGTCCATGAGCGTCACAGCGCCTCAAGGGTTTCGGGCAGCCGGGGTGGCCTGCGGGATCAAGGCCGACGGCGCCCTGGATCTGGCCCTGGTGGCCAGCACCCATCCCTGCACCGCCGCCGCCGTCTTCACCACCAACCAGATCAAGGCGGCCCCCGTCCGATACGATCAGGTCCTCCTCGCCCGGCGGCGCACCGGCTTCCGGGCGGTAATCATCAACTCCGGGAACGCCAACGCCTGCACCGGACCGCGGGGGCTGTCGGACATCTACGCCATCGTGGACCTGGCCGGGTTCCTCCTCGGGTTCCCGCCGGACACCATCCTGGTGATGTCCACCGGGGTGATCGGAGTTCCTCTCCCCGTCGATGCCATCCGGGCCGGCCTTTTCCAGGCCATCCCGGCCCTCTCGGCGGAAGGGGGGGAGGCGGCTGCCCGGGCCATCATGACCACCGACACCCGGCCCAAGATGGCGGTCCGCCGGCTGACCCTGAACGGCACCCCGGTGACCATCGGGGGGATGGCGAAAGGGGCCGGGATGATCCATCCCCATATGGCCACGATGCTGGCGTTGATCACCACGGACGTGGCGGTGGAACCCGAACTCCTGGACGACCTCCTGCGGGCCGCGGTGGACGCCAGCTTCCATCGGATCAGCGTCGATGGCGACCAGAGCACCAACGACACCGCCATGATCCTGGCCAACGGGTCCTCCGGCGTCGCTTTGGATGCGCACACCGCGCCCCTTTTCCGGGAAGCCCTGACGGACCTGTGCGTCGAGCTGGCCCAGGCCATCGTGCGGGACGGCGAGGGCGCCACCAAGTTCGTGGAGATCCGGGTGCGGGGAGCGCGCACGCCCCAGGAGGCCCGCCACATCGCCCGCCACATCGCCCGCTCGCCGCTGGTGAAGACCGCCTTCTATGGAGGGGATCCCAACTGGGGGCGGATCCTCGCCGCGGCCGGATCCGCCGGCGTCTCCCTGGACACGGAGGCCATCTCCCTCTGGATCCAGCGGGGAGAGGAACCGCCCCTGCTGCTCTTCGATCGGGGATCCCCGGCCCTGTATTTCGAGGATGTCGCGCGGGAGATCTTCGCCGCCCCTTCCTTCCGGGTGATCCTGGAGCTGGGCCTGGGGGATGGGGAGGACTGGGTCTGGACCTGCGATCTCTCCCACGAATACGTGACCATCAACGGGCGCTACCGGACATAAGCGCGATGAAGGCCCCAGCGCGTGAAGGCCTGGAGGGCTTTCTGCGGGAGACTCTGGCCCGGCTGATTGCCATCCCCTCCCCCAGCGGTGAGGAGGGAGCGCTCCTCATGTTTCTGGAAGGATGGCTCCGGGAGCGCGGCTTCCCGGTTGCCCGCTTCCCGGTGCCGGACCATCCCTGGCCCAACCTCCTCATCCATCCTCAGCCCCGTCCACGATTGTTGATCGATGTCCACATCGACACGTTCCCTCCATACGGTCACCCCCATCCGTATGAGGCAGTGGAACGGGAAGGCCGCATCTACGGGCGGGGGAGCGCGGACGTCAAGGGGGGGCTGGCCGCGCTGCTGGGCGCCCTTACGCTCCTCGGCCCCGAGCGCCTCGCCGGATCCCCGGTCACCATCGCCCTGACGGTGGACGAGGAGAACATGGGCCGCGGGGCGGAAGCCCTCGCCCGGGCATGTCGGCCGGAGGCGGTGCTCGCCATCGAGCCCACCCAGCTGGAAATCCATATCGCGGAGGCCGGCACCCTGGAGCTCGCCCTCGAGGTCCGGGGCCAGCCGGCCCATGGCTCCGCGGTGGAGAGCGGCCGCAACGCCATCCGCATCGCGATAGCGCTCATGGAGGAGCTGGAAGCCCTCCCGGCCATCCAGGCCCAGCACCCGCAGATCGGCCGCGGCACGGTGACCCCCCTGTTCATCCACGGCGGGGAGCCGGCCCTGGCGATCCCCGACCGCTGCGCCCTGCACCTGGACCTCCGGTGGCTCCCCGGGATCCCGCGGGAGGACCTGCTCGCCCAGGTCGAAACCGTCCTCGCGCGTCATCCGGTTCGCTGGGAGATCCTCGATCTCTCCCCGCCCTTCGAGACCGATCCCCAGGCCCCGCTGGTTCAGGCCCTCGCTCGCGCCCTCACGGAGATCGGCCTCCCCGTTCGCCTGGGCGGGATGCCCAGCTGGACCGACGCGGAGCCCTTCGCCCGGTATGGCGCCCAGGCCGTCGTCTTCGGCCCGGGGACCCTCGCCGTCGCCCACACCCCCGACGAACATATCCACCTCCTCGAGCTACACCAGGCCGCCCAGGTCTTCCTCGTCCTCCTCCAGCAGTTCACCGCATCAACCTGAGCGCGTGCAAAACCCCCGCCCGGTCGCCTGAACCGACGGCCAGCTCCATTTGTAAGCCGGGATTCATTTCGGCATCCCTAAGTAGGAGCGGCTTTCGCCGCGACCCCTTGCACCATCGAGAACCAGGGGTTCCGAGTTGCCGGGGCGTCTTCCGTCGCGACCCGTGCGCCATCGAAGACGGAGGTTCGGGGCGAAAGCCCCTCTTACAAAACAGATCGCAGGGCTTCTCCTCCAATGCCAGAGATTCGATGTAAGGCGATTGCGGACAGTTGCCCTGCTTGAACCGATCGCGCAACGGGAGGGGGAAAGGTTGCCTTTACCCCCTCTTCAATCATTTCGGGGCATGCGCCGCAGGTCAACAATTCGCAGTTATCCTCCGGTTTTGGGACACACCCATCCCCACGGGTGTGTCCCGATTTTGTCGGGCCTAGCCGCCTTGTAGGACAACTGCGAGCAGTTGTCCTACTTTTGGGATACACCCTTCCCCACCTTCGCTTGACATCGAACAGATGTTCGCATAAGATTTGGGAAACTTGGGATAAGCCTTGGGATTCGGCATACGCGTTCTGTCGACGGGGAGGATGTCCGATGAAACAGAGGCGGCGGGTGCAGGCGCGGCGGGATCTGCGGAGGGAGATCTACCGGTTCATCGTCCGCTGGAATCGGGAGCAGGGGACCTATCCGACCGTCCGGGAGATCCAGAAGGGGTTGCGCATCTCCTCAACGTCTCTGGTGCATTATCATCTGCGCCGGCTGGAGGAGGCGGGCCTGGTCCAGCGGTTCGACCGGCGATCCCGGGGGATCCGGATCCGTCAGTGGCCCGACGGGCTGACCCCATCGGAGGACTTGATCTCCTTGCCCTTTATGGGGTTCATCGCGGCGGGTGATCCCATCCCGGATCCGGATGCGGAGCCGCAAGGATGGATCCCCATCCCTCGCCTCTGGCTCCTCGAGACGGACGGGCTCTTCGTCCTGCGTGTGCGCGGGGATTCGATGATCGACGCCCTGGTCCGGGATGGCGATCTGATCGTGGTGAAGCCTGCGGCCCAGGTTGAGAACGGGGAGATGGCGGTGGTCTGGCTGCGGGATCGCCAGGCGACGACGCTCAAACACGTCTACTATGAGCCGGAGCAGGGGCGCATCCGACTTCAGCCCGCCCATCCATCCATGAAACCCCTCGTGCTCCCCGAGGAGGACGTTCAGATCCAGGGGAAAGTCATCCAGGTGCTCCGCAACCTGAACGGCGCCCCCTTCCCCACCGTGCCCCCAGCCGGATAGGGCCCTGGCGCCCCTTCCTCTTTGAGGTTCAGGCGGGGCGTAGCGCTGCTGTGCCCCGCTCCCATGCTGCGCCTTGTTCGAATGGGCGCCGGGAGGATCCTCCGGAGCCGCATTCGGATGCAGCGATGAGGGGACATCACTGAAACGGACGAGGCCGTTTTCAACCCCTGAAGGAGAGCACAGCCTCCGGGACCGGGCCTTCCCGGACGAGGATGACCCGGACATCCACGGCATGGACACCCTCCCCCGGGCGGCCCACAATCAGCGGATTGAGATCGATCTCCGCGATCTCGGGATGCTCCTGCATCATCCCGCCGACCTGCCGCAAGATCTCGAGCACGCGCTCCGGTCGCTCCAGGCGTCCCTCCCGGCTGCCCTGCAGCAGACGGCGGCCGATGGCTGTTTCCTCCAGCATGGCCTCTGCCTCCGCCTCGCTGAAGGGCACCAATCGGAAGGTCACGTCCTCCCGGAGCTCCGCTTCCACTCCACCGGCCCCGAACATCACCACCGGGCCGAAGAGGGGGTCCCGGTAGGCGCCGATGATGAGCTCCAGGCCCGACGGGGCCATGCGCTGGATCAGCGCATATTCCCCGGGCCGGATCAGCCGGGAGAACGCGTCGCGCACCTCGTCGGGCTTCCGGAGGTTCAGGATCACCCCGCCCGCTGCGCTTTTATGGACCAACCCCGGGGCCACCCGCTTCAGGGCCACCGGATAACCGATGCGCTCAGCCAGCGCGATGGCCTCCTCGGGGGTCGCGGCCAGTCCGGAAGGGGGCACGGGCAAGCCCCACGCCGCCGCCAGCTTCGCTCCGGCCTGAGGATCCAGCCGATCCTTCCCCCAGGCGATCGCCTCTTGAAGCACGGCCGTTGCGCATCCCCGATCTATGGGTTGAGCAGACGCGATGGGCGCCTGTAGACGGCGCCGGATCTCTGCCCATTCCCGCAGGACGCCCAGGGCGAACGCTGCCCGGCACGGGGTCAAGAAATGGGGAACCCCGGCCCGGTGGAGAACCCGGGCCGCGGCGAGGGCCTCCGTGCCGCCGAAGATCACCCCCACCACCGGCCGAGGGCTCCCGGAGGCCGCGTGCCCAATGGCCTCGGCGACCTCCCGGGCGGAGGTGACCGCCTGCGGAACAAAGAGGGCCATCACCGCGTCCACCTCCGGCGCCCGCAACAGCACCTCCAGGGCTTGCGCGTAATGGGAGGGCTGCGGACCCCCCATCAGATCCACCGGGTTCCCGGTGAAGGCCTGAGGCGGCACGACCTTCCGGAGGGCTTCCTGAGTGTCCATTGAGAGCGAAGCGAGCTGAAACCCGGAGCGGGCCAGGTGATCCGCCCCGATCGCCGCCGGCCCCCCCGCGTTGGTCAGGATCACCGCCCGGGGTCCCGGAGGCGGGGGCTGCATCGCCAGGACGAGGGCGGCGTCCATCAGGGCTTCCAGAGAATCCACGACGATGGCCCCCACCGCGTGGGCGACCGCCCGGAAGATGCGCTCCGGCAGGGCCAGCGCCCCGGTGTGAGAGGCCACCGCGCGGGCTCCTTCCGGCGTGCGTCCCGCCCGCAGGATCACCAGGGGTTTGCGCTCGCTCACCCGACGGGCCGCTTCCAGGAAACGACGGCCACCGCAGATCCCCTCCACATACGCCGCCACCACCTGCGTAAACGGATCCGCCATCAGGGAGAGCAGGGCGTCGGCCAGGTCGATATCCGCCTGGTTGCCCAAGCTGATCACCCGGGAGAAGCCGATCCCCACCGCGGCCCCCCAGTCCAGGAGCCCGCCGCACACGGCGCCGGAATGCGACACCAGGCCCACCGGCCCCGGCTCCGGCATCCGATGGATGAACGTAGTGTTCAGGGGGATCCGCGTGTCGATGAGGCCGACGGCGTTCGGCCCGATGAACCGCAAGCCATAGCGGCGCGCGATGGCCCGCAGGGCCTCCTCCCGCTCCCGCCCTTCCCCCCCTCGCTCGGCAAAGCCGGAAGCCACCAGGACGGCCGCCCGGATCCCCCGACGCCCACAGGCCTCCAGGGCCGCCACGCTCTGTTCCGCAGGGACCATCAAGATCGCCAGGTCCACCGGGTCCGGGACCTCCGCCAGGGAGCGGTAAACGGGCAGGCCCAGGATCTCACCCCCCCGCGGGTTCACCGGATAGATCCGCCCGGGATATCCCGAGCGCACCAGATTATGCAGGACGCCATAGCTGAGCTTAACCGGCTGCGCGCTCGCCCCCACCAAGGCGATGCCGCGAGCGTTCCAGAAGGGCGCAAGCGGATCGTCCATAAGCGCCTCGTTGCGAGGAGATCTCCGCCGCAAATCTTAACGAATGTTTGGAAGGATGCATAATTCGAGAGCGCATTTTTCGCTACAACTGATCAGCAAAAACGGACGCGCCCGATACGGCGTTCATGCGGATTTGACGCGCTCCTAGCAAGACATTAGGATAGGGGTCTCAGAGCACGTTGTGGAGGGAAGTCTTCATGGTGCTCAGCGATCTTCTGATCCCGGCGGCGCTGCGCCGGACCCAGGCGCAGCAGCGATTGGCGGATGCGGTTCTGATCCTGGGCGGCAGCTTGCTCACCGCGCTGATGGCTCGTGTGGAGATCCCCCTGCCCTTCACGCCGGTGCCCATCACCGGCCAGACCTTCGCAGTGCTGCTGGTGGGGGCCGCCCTGGGGAGCCGGCGGGGAGCCCTCAGCATGGCGGTCTATCTCCTCGAGGGAGCCCTTGGCCTGCCGGTGTTCGCCGGAGGAGCGGCCGGGCTGGCGCGGCTGCGGGGGCCGACGGGGGGCTACCTCATCGGGTTCATCGCCGCCGCGTTCGTCACCGGCTGGCTGGCAGAGCGCGGATGGGATCGACGGCCGGTGACGACCGCCCTGGCGATGCTGGCGGGCAACGCCGTCATCTATCTCTTCGGTCTGCCGTGGCTGGCCTGGTTCGTCGGGGGCTTCCTGGGCCCAAAGGGCGCGCTGGCCCTGGGGCTCCTTCCCTTCGTGCCCGGTGACTTGATCAAGCTCCTCATGGCAACGATCGCCTTCCCCTCGGCCTGGCTCCTCGCCCGACGGGTCCGCGCCTCGTAACGGACACAGGCTTCCCGGAAAGCGGTGGGGGTGAAGCCTTCCCCTTATGCCCCCACCGCGCCTTCCTCACCGATCCGACGAAGTTGAGCCTTCCCACGCTCCGGGGGACAATTCCCTCTCAGGAACCCGAAGCAGGGCCGGACGAAGGCGATGGAGCGCGAAGGAAAGCCATCCGGGATCTCCGAAGTGGAACGCGCCATCGCGGAGGCGCTGCTCCGCTGGTATGAAACCCATCGTCGCGACCTGCCCTGGCGGCGACGGCGGGACCCCTATGCCATCTGGATCGCGGAGGTGATGCTCCAGCAGACCCGGGTGGAGACGGTCATCCCCTATTACGAGCGGTTCCTGGCCCGTTTCCCCACGCTGCAGGATCTGGCCGCCGCGCCCCTGGAGGAGGTGCTCAAGGCCTGGGAGGGATTGGGCTACTACGCCCGGGCCCGCCACCTGCACGAAGCGGCCCGCCGCCTGATGGAAGAACGCGGCGGGGAGTTCCCCCGCACCCTGGCGGAGTGGCGGCGCCTGCCGGGGGTCGGCCCGTATATGGCCGCCGCGATCCTGAGCATCGCCTTCGGCCAGGACATCGTGGCCCTGGACGGCAACGCCATCCGCGTGCTCGCCCGCCTGTTCGCCTTCGATCAGGATCCCCGACGCCCGGCGGGCCGGCGGCAGCTCCAGCAGCGGGCGGAACGTCTGCTCCCGTCCGGGCAGGCCGGCGCCTTCAACCAGGCCCTGATGGATCTGGGCGCCACCCTCTGCACCCCTAAATCCCCGCGCTGCCCGGAGTGCCCCCTCCGCGCCTTCTGCGCCGCCTACGCCCAGGGGAATCCGGAAGCCTTCCCGGTCCGGGCTCCCCGACGGATGCTCCCCCATTACGACGTGACGGCAGGGGTGATCGAGGCGGACGGCCGGGTGCTGATCGCCCAGCGGCCCCTGCAAGGCATGCTGGGGGGATTGTGGGAGTTCCCCGGAGGCAAGGTGGAGCCCGGCGAGAGCCTGGAGGAATGTTTACAGCGGGAGCTCCGGGAGGAGCTGGGGATCGAGGTCGAGGTGGGGGAGCCCCTGCTGACCCTCCGTCATACCTACACCCACATGCGCATCACCCTCCATGTCTTCCGATGCCGCATCCGCTCCGGCACCCCGCAACCCATCGGCTGCGCCGACGTCCGCTGGGTTCCCATCGCCGAGCTGGACCGCTACGCCTTCCCCCGCACAGATCAGCGGATTGTGGAATGGCTACGGCAGGAAGGATCCTCTTCGCTCACCCGTCAGACCACGGGTCGATCGCGAACTTGAACCCCTGGCGGCGCTCCATCCGCTCGAAGGCCTCCGGCAGGCGCGTGAGTGGAAGCTCTCCGCTGATCAGGAGATCCACCGGGACCCGCCCCGCGCGCAGCAGGCTCAGGGCAGCGCGGACGAATCGAGGATGATGGTGGAAAACCCCGCGCAGGGTGAGCTCCTGATAATGCAGGCGGGCGGTGTCGAAAGAGGCCCGTGTGCCGACCGGGCAGCCGCCGAACAGGATCACGCGCCCGCCCGGCCGCGCCAGCTCCGCGGCCGCCTCCCAGGCCTCCACCCGCCCGACCGCTTCAATGACCACATCGGGCCGCTCTCCGAAGGCCTCCTCCAGCTTCGCCGCGAGGGCATCCCGGGGATCCAGGAGGAGATCCACGCCGATGGATCGGGCGGCCTCCCGGCGCTCGGGATGGGGATCGGCCAGGGCCACCCGGGCGCCCCGGAGCTGGGCCAGATGGGCCAGCATCAAGCCCATGGCGCCGCCCCCCAGCACCAGCGCCGTCTCCCCGGGCCGGATCTCCGCGACCTCAACTCCCCGGAGGGCGCAGGCCAGGGGCTCCACCAGGGCCGCGGCGGCTGCCGGGAGGGAGTCCGGGATTGGATACAGGTTCACCCGGACGATAGGCGCGGGGATGCGCGCATACTGGGCGAAGGCTCCGAAGAAAAACGTGAGGTGGGGGCAGAGGCTGAACTCGCCCCGCTGGCACATCCGGCACGATCCGCAGGGGGCGGAGTTGGCCGCCACCACCCGCATCCCGGGCCGGAAATCCGTCACCCCCTCCCCGACCGCGACCACCTCCCCGGCCACTTCATGGCCGAAGGGAGAGGGCAACGGGCCCAGGGCCGGATGCCGGCCCCGTCGGAAGATCTTCGCATCGGTCCCGCAGGTCAGCGCCCGCTCCACCCGGATCACCACCTCGCCCGGCCCGGGCTCCGGCACCGGCACCTCCTCCAGCCGCAGATCCCCCGGCCCATGCAACCGGGCCGCCAGCATCCGTTCCGCCATGGCCCCCTCCCGATAAGGTTCAGGGCTGAAGCCCCTCCTGCAAGGGGATCCATATTTGGTAGGAGCGGCTTCCGCCGCGACCTTTGCACCATCGAAGACACCGGGTTCAGGGTTGAAGCCCCTCCTACTCAAAAAGCGACGGGCAATGTCCTGGAGGGCAGTGGTTCGGGGCTAAAGCCCCTCCTACAGAAAGACCAATGCGGTAGGCGCGGCTTCAGCCGCGACCCTTCGCTGCGGCGACAGGGCACCGGCGGCTCAGCGACGGCTCCGGGCGCGCCGCTCCTTCTGGCCTGCCGGCTTCTCGGAGACGGCCGGAGCGATCAGGCGGGCCAGCGTCTCGTTGCTCTTCAAAGAAAGGGCCGGCGTCCCCGGCCGCGCCCGACCGGAGCGCGGGAGCTCCTTCACTTTCACGGCCTTCACCGTGCCCCGGCTGCCCACCGCCCACAGGGTCTCCGATTCCTCCACCGCGGCCACCGCCACCAGGGGGCCGGTCTTCGCGGAAACCGTTGCGGTCTGGACCCCCACGCCGTAGCGGCCCTGGCGGGGATATTCCTTCGCTGCTGTCCGCTTGAGGAATCCCTGCGCCATCCCCACCACGACATCCCCCTTCGGCTTCACTAAGGTCGCCCCGATCACGCGGTCGTCCTCCCCCAGCTTGATGCCCAGCACCCCGGCGGCGCTCAGACCCATCACCCGGACCTCCTCTTCGGCGAAGCGGATGGCCTGTCCGGCGGCGGTGGCCAGGAGAACCTCTCCCTCCCCCCACGTGGTGAAGGCCGCGACCAAGGCGTCGTCCTCCGCCACCCCCATCGCCGGGAAGGCGCCCGGCCGGTTCAGGTCCGCCCAGGCGATCCGCTTGCACAGCGCGTTCCGAGTGACCAAGAACACGTAAGGCCCGGCTCCGTTCCCGTTGATCCGGCCAGGCATCGGCAGGGCCGCCACGATCTTCTCGCCCTCCGGCAAGGGGACCAGATCCCGAACCGGGGCCCCCTCTTCGCCCTCCGGGATGCGATGGACGGCCACCCCGGCTGCGGTGCCGCGCTCGGTGAACAAAACGACCGCCCCTCGCGTGCTCCCCCGGGCCAGGGCCACCGGCGGATCCCCGCTCGGCCAGGCGGGGCCGCCCCGAACCGGCGCGCGGAGGATGCGGCCCCCGGCGGTGATGGTCACCCAGACCGCCTGATCGGGCAGCAGATCCTCCACCGTGAGGGCCCCCCGCGGCCGATCCGCGATCCAGGTCCGCCGGGCGTCGCCATACTTCGCCTTCAGCTCCTGCAGCTCCGCGCGGATCACCCCCAGGATCTTCTTCGGGTGCGCGAGCAGATCCTCCAGCTCCCGGATCCGCCGCTGCTTCTCCTTGTATTCCGCCTCGATCTTCTCCCGCTCCAGCCGGGCCAGCCGCCGGAGGGGCATCTCCAGGATGGCCAGGGCCTGGACCTCGGTGAGCCGGTAGCGCCGCATCAGGCCGGCCTTCGCCTCCTCCGCATCCTTTGAGCGCCGGATGAGGGCGATCACCTCGTCCAGATGGGCCAGGGCCGTGAGCAGCCCCTCCAGGATGTGGGCCCGCTCCTGGGCCCGCGCCAGCTCATACTCGCTGCGCCGGCGCACCACCTGCTGGCGGTGCTCGAGGAACAGCTGCAGCATCCGCTTAAGAGGCAACAGCCGGGGCTCCCCGTCTACCAGGGCCAGCATCTGGACCCCGAAGGTGGTCTGCATCGGGGTATGTTTGTAGAGCGCCGCCAGGACCTGGCGGGGGTCCGCGGTGCGGGCCACCTCGATCACCAGCCGCATCCCCCGGCGGTCCGACTCATCCCGCAAATCGGTGATCCCCTCGATGCGCCCCTCGCGGACCAGCTCGGCGATCCGCTCGATGAGGGCCGCCTTGTTCACCTGATAGGGCAACTCCGTCACCACGATGCGGACCTTCCCCCGCTCCGCCTCCTCGATGTGCGCCCGCGCCTGGAGGATGAACTGCCCCTTCCCCACTGCGTAGGCCGCCCGAAGGACGTCCGTCTCCCCATCGTCCGCATACCGGAACACCACGCCGCCGGTGGGGAAGTCGGGGCCCTTGATGAAGTTCATCAGGTCATCGACGGTGATGCGATCCAGGCGGCCCCAGTTGTCGATCAGGTAGCACAGGGCGTCGCAGACTTCCTGGAGGTTGTGGGGGGGGATGTTGGTGGCCATCCCCACGGC
>NZ_FYEK01000004.1 GCF_900187885.1 Thermoflexus hugenholtzii JAD2
TCCGAGTTGGGTCGGCGGGAGGAGGCCCTAATGGCCACGCAGGAAGCGGTGGAACTCTACTGCCAGCTGGCCGTCCAATACCCCCAGGCCTTCCTCCCCGACCTGGCATCAAGCCTCACCAACCTGGGCG
>NZ_FYEK01000005.1 GCF_900187885.1 Thermoflexus hugenholtzii JAD2
GTGGGCGGAGGCGTAGAAATCGGGGCGATAGCGGAGCAGCGCCACATCCGGCTGCGGCTCTGAACGGGTCCCCAGGCGGATGGGATCCTGGGCGCCGACGATCGCACGATCTCCCACGGCTCGATCCAGGAGCCGGACGAGGCGCTTCACGCAGGCGGCGTGTCGGCTTCCGATGGGGCTCATGGTGACGAGTTCTCCTTCGATGAGCTCCACGCGGTCGTCTTCGGAGAGGATGCCGGCCTCGGCCATGCGGTGGTATTCCTCCACAGTGAACAAGCGCCGCTGGACCTGAACGCGCATCGTTTTCCTCCTTCATCCCGAAGAGCCCAGCCAGGGTCTTCTCCTTCCAGCGTAACACCCCTGGCCTGGCATGGCAAGGCGCTCGCTTCCGGCGATTCTGGACAGCCTTCGCGATCCAGTCTATCTTTGAAGAGACATCCGTCTCCACGGATGCCCGGACCCCGGTGAGGGAGGTAGAAGACGCGATGACCATCGGTCAGCGGATCCCCATGCGGGATGGCCATCTGAAGGCGACGGGGCGCTTGAAGTTCGGCGCTGACCTTCGATTGCCCGATCTCCTGTATGCCCGCTTGGTCCTCAGCCCCCATGCCCACGGCCGCCTCCGGCGGATCGAAACCGCCCCCGCCCGCGCCGTCCCCGGCGTCGTTGCCGTGCTGACCGCGGCGGATCTGCCATGGTTCCAGCGGGAGCCGGAGAGCCACGCGCGGGCGCTGTTAGCCTGGGAGCGCGTGGTGTATTACGGCCAGCCGGTCGCCGTGGTGCTGGCGGAGAGCGAGGCCGCGGCGGCGGACAGCGCCGCCCGGGTCGAGATCGATATCGAGCCGCTGCCTGCTGTGGTGGATCCCCTGAAGGCGATGGCGCCGGACGCGCCGCGGATCTGGCCGGGCGGACGCCCCGGGGTGCGGGCGGACGCCGGGGCCCACGCGGCGGACGTCGGGAGCGCCTCGGAAGGATCCGCCGTCCTGCCTCCCAACGTCTCCGACCACGTCCGCTACACCCGCGGGGAGATCGCCCGGGGCTTCGAAGAGGCGGATCTCGTCCTGGAACTTACTTATCGCACCGCTTCGGTGCATCAGGCGTATATCGAACCGCACACGACGACGGCGGCCCTCGATCCGGCCACCGAGACGCTGACCATCTGGACCAGCACGCAGGATCCCTTCGGGGTGCGGGAGGAGGTCGCCGATTTCCTGGGCTGGCCGGAGAACCGGATCCGGGTGGTGCCGACGCCGGTGGGGGGCGGCTTCGGCGGCAAGTTCACCCTGCTGGAGCCCCTGGTGGCTGCCCTGGCCATCCATACCCGCCGGCCCGTCCGGCTCACCCTCACCCGACAGGAGGAGTTCCTCATCGGAACACCCGCCCACGCCTCCATCATCACCCTGAAGACCGGGGTGAAGCGGGATGGAACCCTCACCGCCCTCCAGGCCCGCGTGATCTTCGACGCGGGGGCTTTCCCGGGCTCCCCGGCGCGCATCGCCGCGAACCTGTTGGGGAGCTTCTATCGCTTCCCCCACTATGAGATCGAGGCCTTCGAGGTGCTGACCCACAAGCCAGGGGTCGGTGCCTATCGCGCGCCGGGCGCGCCCCAGGCCCTCTTCGCCCTGGAGTCCCAGATGGATGAGATGGCCCGCCAGCTGGGGCTGGACCCCCTGGAGTTCCGGTTGCGGAATGTGATGGGGGAAGGGGACGAGCTGCCCAGCGGGAAGCGCTATGGCCCCATCGGCCTGCGGGCCTGCCTGGAGGCCCTGCGGGAGCATCCGCTGTGGCGGGAAGGGCGTCGGGAGCCCGGGGAGGGCATCGGGCTGGCGGTGGGCGGCTGGCATGGAGGGCTCGAGCCGGCCGCCGCGATGTGCCATGTGGATCGCGACGGCAGCGTCCGGATCTACGTGGGGGCGGTGGACCTGCAGGGCACGCACACGGCGATGGCTCAGCTGGCCGCCTCGATCCTGGGGGTGCCCCTGGAGCAGGTGCGGATCCTCCAGGGGGATACCGACACCAGCCCCTATGCCGGGGCCAGCGGGGGCAGCAAGACCATCTACACGGTGGGCTTGGCGGTGCAGCGGGCAGCGGAGGAGGCCCGCCAGCAGATCCTGCGCATCGCCGCGGAGCATCTGGAGGTCGCCCCGGAGGATCTGGAGATCCACGATGGCCAGATCTACGTCCGGGGGGTTCCGGAGCCCCGGATGCGCGTCGGCGAGGTGGCCGCCCTGGCCCAGCGGTTCGGGGGGAAGTTCGAGCCGGTGTTCGGTCGGGGGACCTCCGCCCAGCGGGAGCAGGCGCCGGGCTTCGCCGCCATGCTCGTCCGGGTGCGGGTGGATCCGGAGACCGGCCGGGTGACGGTGCGGGAGGTGGTGGTGGCCCAGGATGTCGGCCGGGCCCTGAACCCGTTGCTGATCGAAGGGCAGATGCACGGCGGGGCGGCTCAGGGTCTGGGCTGGGGTCTTTGGGAGGCCCTGCGTTACGATGAGAATGGGGTGGCGCTGACTGCCTCCTTCCTGGATTACGCCCTCCCCATCGCCCCGGAGGTCCCGCCCATCGAAACCCGCATCGTCGAGGTTCCCAGCCCGCACGGCCCCTTTGGGGCCCGGGGCGTTGGGGAGCCGCCGGTGGTGCCCGGGGCGGCCGCCGTGGCCAATGCGATCCGGGATGCGGTCGGCGTCCGGATGACCGAGCTGCCCATCACCCCGGAACGCCTGTGGACGGCCATGACCGCCCGGATGATCGCCGAGACCCGCCTCCGACACGAGTGGGGGGATTAATGGTTTGGGGCAGGATCCCTCGCGAATCGACCGTTTGGAGGATGCATCCTCTCCGTGGGAGCGGCTTCCGCCGCGAACCATTGCGGGATCGAAGACGGGGTTCGGGGCTGAAGTCCCCTATGCAAGCCGAAATTCATTAATTGTGCTAATCGAAAGGAGCATGACGATGGAGCTCCGACATTACCGTTTCCGGCGTATTACGATGGATCCCAACAAATGCATGGGGAAGCCATGCATCCGTGGTTTGCGAATTCCGGTATCCTCGATCCTAAATTACCTGAGCTCCGGCATGACGATTGAAGAGATCCTTCAAGAGTGGCCTGAGCTGGAACGCGAAGATATCTATGAAGCCCTTGCCTTTGCGGCCTTCATGTTAGAAGAGCGTGTGCTTCCTTTAGAGGAGGTCCGCACACAATGAGGTTTCTGTTAAACATGAATATGCCCCGCTCTTTGTCCAAGCACTTGCAGGATAAAGGATACTCTTGTCGTCATGCAGGGGATATCGGTCTGAGTCACGCAGAGGATTGGCAAATCATTGAGGAAGCTCGACGTCAAGAGGAGATCATCCTCACCCATGATCTGGATTATGGCCGTCTGCTGGCTTTTACGCGCCAGTCTTCCCCTTCTATCATCATTTTCCGCACCCGTCGTTCCCAACCTGATCAGATATTTCAGAAATTAATCGATATACTTCCTCAAGTAGAGGAATACCTTCGGAGAGGTTCGATCATTGTTGTAGAGGATCAAATTATACGCATTCGAAGGCTGCCTTTTGATGAGCCTCGGAGATGAATGTAAGCAAATCGTTAGAATGATTCGCTGTCCTCTACAGGCTTGACCGCCGGGCCTTCCGGCATGGGTTGGGAACGAGGTTCGGCGTAAGCGAGATCCTGTTGCGGGAGGGACCTATGGGGAGCGAGGTGTTGCGGAACTACATCGGCGGCCAGTGGGTGGCGTCGGCGACGGACACCTACCTGGAGGTGCGCAACCCGGCCCTGGATGCGGTGATCGCCCGGGTTCCCCTCTCCACGGTGGAGGAAGTGAACCGAGCGGTGGCGGCAGCCCGGGAGGCTTTTGAGTCGTGGCGGCGCCTCCCCATCCCGGTCCGCGCTCGCTATCTCCTGCGCCTGCGGGATCAGGTGGAGCGGCGTTTTGAGGACCTGGCCCGCACCATCGTGCAGGAGCACGGGAAGACCCTGGAGGAAGCCCGGGGGGAGATGCAGCGGACCCTGGAGAACATCGAGGCGGCCGCTGGGATGTTCACCGCGCTCATGGGTTATCACACCCCCCAGGTCGCCGATGGGATCGATGAGGAGTGCATCCTGGAGCCGGTGGGCGTCTTCTGCTGCATCGCACCCTTCAACTTCCCCGCCATGATCCCCTCGTGGTTCTTCCCCTACGCCCTCGTCGCCGGGAACACCTACATCGTCAAGCCCTCCGAGATCTGCCCCATCACGCAAACCCGTATCTTCGAGCTGATCCACGAGGTTGGCTTCCCTCCGGGGGTGATCAACATGGTCCACGGGGGGAAGGAGGTGGTGGACGCGCTGCTGACCCACCCCGACGTTGCGGGGGTCTCCTTCGTGGGCTCCACGCCGGTGGCGAAGTATGTCTACGCCACGGCGGCCGCCCACGGCAAGCGAGCCCAGTGCCACGGCGGGGCCAAGAACGCCCTGGTGGTGATGCCCGACGCGGACCTGGAGCGCACGGTCCCGGCCATCCTCTCCTCCGCCTTTGGGTCGGCGGGCCAGCGCTGCCTGGCCGGCTCCCTGGTGATGGCCGTGGGGGAGATCCACAAGCCGTTGCGGCGGGCCTTGGTGGAGGGAGCGTCCCGCATCCGGGTGGGTTACGGGCTCGACGAGGGCGTGCAGATGGGTCCGGTGGTCTCCCGCAAAGCCTTGGAGCGGATCCACCGCTATATCGAGCTCGGCGTGCGGGAAGAAGCCGAGCTGATCCTGGACGGACGGGGGATCCGGGTGCCGGGCTATCCCAACGGCTATTTCATCGGGCCGACGATCTTCGACGAGGTGCAGCCGAAGATGACCATCGCCTGCGAGGAGATCTTCGGCCCGGTGCTGGGGGTGATCCGGGTGCGTGATCTGGAGGAGGCCCTGGAGATCATCAACGGCCTCCCCTATGGGAACGCCGCCTCCTTGTTCACCCGGGACGGGCGGGCGGCCCGGGAGTTCCGGCTGCGGGTGCGCGCAGGCAACGTGGGGATCAACATCGGCGTGGCCGCCCCCATCGCCCCTTACCCCTTCGCCGGGCAGAAGCAATCCTTCTTCGGCGACCTCCACGGCCAGGGGATGGACACCTTATACTTCTTCACGGATCGCAAAGTGGTCATCACCCGCTGGTTCTAAGCGGCAGGCCCTTCTTCGCCCCGCGAGGAAGTCGCGGTGCCGGGCGAGCGCTGGATCCTAACGATGGACCTGGGGACGACGGGCCCCAAGGTGGGCCTGGTCTCGACGCAGGGGGAGCTCCTGGCCTGGGAGAAGGAGCCCACCCGGTTGTCCCTCCTGTCGGACGGCGGGGCGGAACAGGATCCCCATGAATGGTGGGAGGCCATCCGGCGGGCCACCCATCGCTTGCTGGAAGGGATCCCGGAGGCCCGGGAACGCATCGTCGCCATCGGCTGCACCGGCATGTGGTCCACCCTCGTCCCCGTGGACCGCGAAGGCGCTCCGTTAACCCCTGCGATCCTCTGGATGGACGCCCGGGGCGCGCCGGAGGTGGAGGAGATGTTCGGCGGCTTCCCCTCCGTGGCGGGCTACCGTCTCGATCGCCTGATCCTCTGGATCCGGCTGACGGGAGGGGTCCCGGGCCATTCGGGGAAGGATTCGTTCGCTCATCTTCTGTATCTGCGCCGTCGTCGCCCGGAGGTCTATCGGGAGACCTGGAAGTTCCTGGAGGCGAAGGACTATCTGAACCTCCGCCTGACCGGGTGCGCCGCCGCTTCTTACGATTCCGTCGCCCTCTTCTGGCTCACCGACAACCGGGACATCCTCCGGATCGACTATCATCCCGCGTTGCTTCGGACGGCGGGCGTGGATCGGGAGAAGCTCCCCGACCTCCGGAAGGCCGTGGAGATCCTGGGTCCGCTCCGGCCGGAAGCGGCCCGGGACCTGGACCTCCGCCCGGGGATCCCGGTGATCGTGGGGACGCCGGATGTGCAGGCCGGAGCGGTCGGCTCCGGGGCGGTGGCGGATGAGGCCCCGCACCTCTATCTGGGCACTTCCTCATGGCTCACCTGTCACGTGCCGTTCCGCCGGGTGGATCTCCTTCGGAACATGACCACGCTCCCCTCCGCGATCCCCGGCCGCTATTTCATCGCCAACGAGCAGGAGACGGCGGGAGCCTGCCTGCAGGTCCTGGGCCGGCTGCTCCAGGATCCCACCGCAACGGCCCCTCTCCCCGAGCCGCTCCTGGACGCCCTCGCGGCCCAGGCCCCGCCGGGGAGCGGGGGCCTGTTGTTTACGCCGTGGCTGTATGGGGAGCGAACGCCGGTGGAGGACAGCGCCCTGCGCGGGGGGTTTTTCAACCTCTCCCTGGAGACCCAACGGGAACATCTGGTGCGGGCGGTCTTCGAGGGTGTCGCTTACAACACCCGCTGGCTGTTGGAGGCGGTGGAGGCTTTCCTCCGGCATCGCGTGGAGGATATCCGGTTCATCGGGGGCGGGGCGCGCTCGGCTGTCTGGGGCCAGATCATGGCGGACGTTCTGAACCGGACGATCCATACGGTGCAGGAGCCGCAGCTGGCGGCCCTGCGCGGGGTCGCCCTGCTCGCCACGGTGGCCCTCGGTGAGCTGACGTGGGCGGAGATCCCGGAGCGGGTGCCTATTGCCGCTACCTTCCGTCCAGATCCCGCCCACCGCGCGCGCTACGACGCGCTGTTCCGGGAGTTCCTGGCCCTCTATCGGGCGACCCGCGGCATTTACCGGCGCCTTCACCGCCGCCGCTCGCTCTTCGTCTGAGATGGCGGATCCCTCAGGAGCTGTGAGATGCCACGCGAAGATGGGTTGTGGGGGTTCCTCCGGCGAAGGCTTCGTTCATGGCTTGCCCGGCTGGAGCGACCGGTGCGGGCAGTGCCTGGGGTGGAGCGTCGCCTGGAGGAGGAATACGCGGAGGTGTTGCGAGGGCTGGAGCCGCTCCTCAAACCTTACCGGGATCTTCCCGCCTTCCACCGGTTGCCCCCGGAGGGGCGGTCCCCGGAGTGGGTGTTTCAGCATCTGGAAGCGCTGGCGGCCCGGGAGGAGCCGCGATGGCGAAAGGGCTATGCCTCGGGGGCGGTGTATCACGGCGGGGGACCCCACGTGGCCTTCCTGAACCGCGTCTACGCCCTTTTCTCCCAGACCAACCCCCTCCACCCGGATCTCTGGCCCAGCGTGGCGCGGATGGAGGCGGAGATCGTCTCCATGACCGCGCACATGCTGGGCGCGGACGCCGCGGGCGAGGAGATCGTGGGGACGGTGACCTCATGCGGGACGGAGAGCATCCTGCTGGCGCTGAAGGCCTACCGGGACTGGGCCCGGGAGACGCGGGGGATCGTCCGGCCGGAGGTGGTGCTCCCGGTCACCGCCCACGCGGCGTTCGAGAAGGCCGCTCAGCTCCTCGGGTTGCGCTTGATCTACGTCCCCGTGGATGCGGGTTATCGGGCCGATGTGGCGGCCATGGCCCGGGCGATCACCCGTCGCACCATCGTCCTGGTGGCCTCCGCTCCCTCGTTCCCCCATGGCATCATCGACCCTGTCCCGGAGATCGCGACCCTGGCCCGGGCGCACGGGATCGGCTGCCACGTGGATGCATGCCTGGGCGGGTTCATCCTGCCGTGGGCGGAACGGCTGGGCTATCCCGTCCCTCCCTTCGATTTCCGACTGCCCGGCGTGACTTCGATCTCTGTCGATCCGCACAAATACGGATACGCGCCGAAGGGCGTCTCGGTGATCCTGTATCGGGGAAGGGCGCTGCGCCGTTATCAATACTTCGCGGCCACGGACTGGCCGGGGGGCCTCTACGCCACCCCTACGCTGCTGGGAAGCCGTCCCGGCGGTCTGATCGCCGCGGCCTGGGCGGCGATGGTCGCGCTGGGGGAGCAAGGGTATCTGGAGGCCACGCGCGCGATCCTGGAGACGGCAGCCCGGATCCGGGAGGGGATCCGCCAGATCGCCGGGTTGGAGGTCATGGGGGATCCCCTCTGGGTGATCGCCTTCACATCGAAGGAGTTCGATATTTACCGGGTGCTGGAGCGGATGGGGCAGAGGGGCTGGAGTTTAAACGCGCTGCAGCACCCGCCGGCGGTGCATCTTGCGGTCACCCTGCGCCACACCCAGCCCGGGGTGGCCGAGCGGTTCCTGGAGGATCTGCGGGAAAGCGTGGCCTGGGTGCGGGCACACCCCGAGGAACGGGGCGCCCTGGCCCCGGTCTACGGCATGGCCGCTACCTTGCCCTTCCGCGGGGTGGTCCGGGATCTGCTCCACCGCTATTTAGATTTGCTCTACACGCCGTGAGCGGGTGAGGCATCGCTGGAACATCGTAGGGGCGCAGCGGCGCTGCGCCCTTACTTGTTATGAATGTAGGACGAAATTCATTTCGGCCTATCCGAGAGCCTGCAAGCAAGCGGCGTGCGGCGTCGGTGGTGCGCCGTTTATCGCCGGAGGAGCTCCATCAGCGTGATCTCGAAGGGCGCCAGCCGCAGCTCCCGGAGGGCTTCCTCGGCGCCCTCCTTCCGGTGGGTGGAGAAGAGGCACCGGCCCCAGGTCGGGAGATCGAGGCGCACGTGGGCCGGGCCTTCGCTCATGTTCATCGCCACCAGGCAGGCCGAGCCGTCCTCCCGCAGCCGGCGCAGGAAGATCAGGGCCTCCTCGGAATCCTCCGCCAGAGGGACGTATTCGCCCGCGAGCAAAGCCGGCGTGCGCTGCCGCAGGCGGATCAGACGCCGATAAAAAGCAAGCAGCGAATCCGGCTCCTCCAGCTGATCCGCCACGTTCACCCCCTCCTGGTAGTTCGGATGCACCGGGAGCCACGGGGCCACCCCCGGCGGGCAGAAGCCGGCGTTCGGCGCCCGGGACCACTGCATCGGCGTCCGGCATTTGTCCCGGCCGAACTGCGCCCCACGGATCACGGCCTCCTCATGGGGCGTTCCGAACAGCTCCCGCTCCACCGTATACCACCAGCGGCCCAAGGGATCCTTGAACAAAGAGAGGTCGGTGAGGATCAGATCCCGCATGCCGATCTCTTCCCCGTAGTAGAGGAAAGGCGTCCCCCACAGGGTGAGCATGAGGGCGGCGGCGATGCGGGCGATCTCCCGGTCATGCCGGCCGTCCCCGTAGCGGCTGAGGACGCGGGAGACGTCGTGGTTGCCCATGGTGTTGCAGGGCCATGCGCCGGGGGGCAGCCCGGCCAGCCGCTCCCGCTGGTTCGCCCGCACCACCGCCGGCGTCAGGCGCGGGGCCTTCATCAACGGGAAGTTGAAGACCAGATGCAGCTCGTCCTCCCCGTTCCCGTAATACGCCAGGTCCTCCGTCTCCCCCACCAGCACCACGTCCCCATAGGCGTTGACCAGGGCCCGCAGCTCCCGCATCAGGTCGTGGACCTCGGGCAGGTCCTCCTGATAGCGGAACATCTCCTGGCGGATGCGCCACAGGCGCTCCCGCTCCGCCTCATCCGTGGCCGCGTTCCACGCCTTCAGCCACTCGGGGTAGCTCATCGGCGCCGTCTGATCCGGGAGCGCGGGATCTTCGAAGATCGTCCCCACCGCGTCCAAGCGGAAGCCGTCCACCCCCATGTCCAGCCAGAAGCGGACGACGTCGAACATCGCCCGCTTCACTGCCGGGTTCCGCCAGTTGAGATCCGGCTGCTCTTTAAAGAAGAAGTGATAGTAATACTGGCCGGTTTGCGGATCGTATTCCCAAGCGGAGCCGCCGAAGGCTGAATACCAGTTGTTGGGAGGCTCGCCGTCCTTGCCGTCGCGCCAGATATACCAGTCCCGCTTCGGATGATCGCAGCGGGAGCGGGACTCCTGAAACCACGGGTGCTGATCCGAGGTGTGGTTGAGCACCAGATCCAGGATCACCCGGATGTTCCGGCGGTGGGCGTCCTCCAGGAGGCGGCGGAAATCCTCCAGGGTCCCGTATTCCGGGGCCACGTTCGTGTAGTCCGCGACGTCGTATCCCCAATCCACCAGCGGGGAAGGGTAGTGGGGGCACAGCCAGATGGCCTCGACCCCCAGGTCCTGGAGGTAATCCAGATGGCGACGGATCCCCTCCAGGTCTCCGATGCCGTCCCCGTTCGCGTCCGCAAAGCTGCGGGGATAGATCTGATAGAACACGGCCCTCTGCCACCAGCGCAAGGACGTCATCGCGCAACCTCCGGTGCCTCCGGCTTGGATTCCAGAGCGCTTGGGAAAGGGGAGAAGCCGAAGCGATCGGCCTCCTGTAACGAGTGAGAGATTTTATTCGGGTGAGGGCGGATCGACAAGGGGCCGGGCGAACAGGCCGACCAGGTGAAGGCGCCATCCGCGCAGGGGGCGCCACGCGGTGAGCCGTTCGTAAAGGGCGGCGAGGGCGAAGAGGAGTGGGTGGAAGGCCAGATATGTGGGATCCTCGATCTCGAACCAGGCGATCTCCTGCAGGCCGGCCGCGCGGAGGAGGCGGCGCAACGCCCCCGGCGTGTTGGCGCGATAGAAGGTGGGGAAGATGTCCTGGGGCGCGCGGCCGTAGAGGCGGCGCACCAGCGGGCGGCGCCAGCGCGATGGGATGGCGCGCCCCAGGGCGATGAGCGGATGACGGGCGTTGGGCGTGAGCAGGAGAAGGCGTCCTCCCGGCTTTAACACCCGGGCGATCTCCCGGAAAGCCAGCTGGGGCTCCGGCAGGTGCTCGATCACCCAGGTGCAGAGGACCAAATCAAAGGTCCACGCGGGGAAGGGCAGGGCCTCCAGCCGTGCCTGGGCCCGGAGGGGGAGGATGCGGTTCTCCCGAAGGGAAGGGAAATCCGCATCCACCCCGACGGCCAGGCCCACTCGCTCCTGGAACCGGCCCAGCACCCCCCAGCGCCCGCATCCCGCATCCAGGGCGCGGACGTAGGGGAGGAGCAACGGCTCCAGCAGGGCGTTCAGGACATCCCCCGCCGGCCGCCATCCCGGCCGTTGCGCCTGATACCGGCGGCGCGCCTGCTCCTGACGGGAGAGCTCCAGCATGGACACCTATCGGAAGAGGGCTCTGCTGGCAACTATTCTGGCCCCGGCCGCCCAACCTGTCATCGGACCACCCCGGGGAACGAAACGCCGCCGGACTCCTCGCTGGAACCGAAGCCCTCCTGAGGTTAGAGGATCTTATATTGACGTCTCCCAAAGATTGGTAAAAATAAAAAGTGAACTCAGGCGTTTGAACGGGACGGCGATGAGGAACGCAAGGAAAGCCGGTCGATGGGTGGTCGGCATGTCCCTCAGGGTGGCCTCGAAGGGAACGGTGTCCCCCTGTGGATCCTCTTGGATGCCTCGCTCCAGAGACCGTTGAGCCTCTTGCCGAAGCGATCAGTGGAGTCGTTCAGATGCCCCGGAGGAGACGAGCGCGGGGTCTGCCAAAGGGGGTGGCCAGGGCGCGCTGGGTTTTTCCTGTGGGCTCCCGGTTGAGGAGGAGGCTATGGCGATTCGGGTGCGATGGGTGGTCCTGGATGCCGCGGAGGATCATGGGGAGCCCGGGTGCTATGAGTTCCAGGGGCCATCCATGCGGATTTGGGTGGAGCACCTGGGCCCAGGCCAGTTTCTGGTCCTCACCTGGGCGACCACCGCTTCGGAGGCTCCCTCGGCCCCGGAGGATCCAGAGCAATCCCTCCAGCCCTATCTGAGCCAGATCTGTCGCGGGCAGATCCGTCCATCTCGCAGCATTGTGTGGTTCTGATCGTTTCCGGATCTCCAGATCCGCAGTCGCGCCTCCTTGTGGAAAGGAGGTGGCTATGACCCTTTTGAAGGCCGACGAGGTGGTCTTCGGCGTGCTCTCCTTTGAGGGACCGGATCCCTATGCGCAGGCAGGAGGTCTGGCGGTTCGGGTGACCCAGCTGACGGAGGCGCTCGCGCAAAGAGGGTTCACTGTGCACCTTTTCTTCATCGGCGACCCGGAGGCTCCGGGGCAGGAGGCTCGTCTGGATGGGCGGCTGATCCTCCATCGCTGGTGCCAATGGATCAGCCGGCATCATCCCCTCGGGGTTTACGATGGAGAGGAGGGCAAACGGAGGGATTTCACCGCCACAGCCCCTCTCTATCTGCTCGAGCAGGTCATCCGTCCGGCTCTGGAGACCGGGCGTCTTCCGGTCATCCTGGCCGAGGAGTGGCACACAGCGGAGGCGGTGATCCATCTGGATGAGCTCCTCCGCGCCCGCGGCTGGCGGGAGCGCTGCGTGATCCTCTGGAACGCTAACAACACCATATCCTTCCATCGGATCGACTGGCAGAGGTTGAGCGCTGCGGTGCAACTGCTCACCGTCAGCCGCTACATGAAGCACCAGATGTGGAAGCTCGGGGTGAACCCCATGGTGATCCCCAACGGCATCCCCAGCGCCCTCTTGGAGCCGGTCCCGCGCGAGCGGATCTCGGCCCTGCATCAGGCCCTGGGCGTGGATGAGCGCACCGTGATGCTCTTCAAGGTCGGCCGTTTCGATCCTGCCAAGCGCTGGCTGCTGGCGGTGGAGGCGGCTGCTCGCTTGAAGGCCATGGGCTACCGGGTGGTTTTCCCCCTGCGTGGGGGAATCGAACCCCACGGCCGGGAGGTGTTCGAGCGGGCGGGGGCGCTGGGGTTGCGGACGGCCCATCTTGCGGCGCGGCCCGCCAGCTGGGAGGAGTTGCTGGAGGCACTCCGCGTGCAGCCACCCGCCGAGCTTTACGCTCTGGAGTTCCCGCTTCCTCAGAACTGGCTACGCCCCTTCTATGCGGCCGCGGATGCGGTGCTGGCCATCAGCGGCCATGAGCCCTTCGGGTTGACGGGCTTGGAGGCGATGGCAGCCGGGGGGATCGTGTTCACAGGGGCTACGGGGGAGGAATACGCGCTGGACGGTCAGGCGGCCGTGGTGTTGGATACCGATCAGCCGGAGGAGATCGTCCTCCGGTTGCTGGATCTGCGGGCGGAACCGGCCCGCGCGGAGGCCCTCCGTCGGGCCGCCCGTCAGCGAGCGGCGGATTTCACATGGCCGCGGGTCCTGGAGATCTTCCTGGAGAAGATCGGCGTCGTCGCCCGGGCCCAGGGGGCGCTTCCGTGGCCGCAGACGGTCTTCCGACGACCGAACGGCCGGGTGCAGGATGTGGTGGTCTACACGGTGGTCCATCAGCCCCGCCGGCTGCGTCTGCCCGCCCAGCCCCTTCCGCGCGGATCCTCCGCCGCGCTCCTGGCTCAGGGGCTGTTCGATGAGGAGCTCAACGAGCGCTATTTCCGGCGCGCCGCGCAGCGCTGTTACCACCCGGCCGTCGCCCGCTTCCAGGCGTTGCTGGACGCCGGGTTCCGGCTGGCGATCGGCTTCTCCCTCACCTTCCTCGAACAAGCCGAGCGATGGGATGAGGAGCTATTAGACCGCTTCCGCGAGCTGGTTCACCACCCCCACGTGGAGCTGGTGGTCGTGGAGCCGCGCCACAGCATGCTCCCCCTCTGGGACCTCCCGGCCTTCATCCAGCGGATGGGATGGGCGGCCGATTACCTGGAGAAGGTGTTCGGAGTGCGCCCCCGCGTTGCGGACACCACCGAGATGCTGATGTCCCCTTCGATCTATCACGCGCTGGATCGGGCCGGTTTCGCCGCCGCCTTTCTCGACGGCCGGCCCTGGGTCCTGGAATGGCGTCAGCCGACTTATCTCTATCACCACAACGGTGGACGGATGAAGCTGTTGGCCCGTCACTATCAGCTCAGCGACGATGTGGGCTACCGGTTCTCAAACCGGAACTGGGAAGGCTGGCCGTTGCGGGCGGACCGGTATGCCGAGTGGCTGGCTCAGCATCCGGGCGACTTCGTGGTCCTGGGGTGGGACTTTGAGACGTTCGGGGAGCATCATCGGGAGGACACGGGGATCTTCGCCTTCCTCGAGGCGTTGCCCCAAGAGGTGATGCGGAGGGGGTTGAGCTTCCGCACGCCCACGGAGATCCTCGAGCGTTACGGCGCGCGGAGCTTTGAGCTCCCCTTGCCGGCCTTCCCCAGCACGTGGGCGGGAAGCGGCGGTCTGGATTTCTTCCTGGGCAACGATGCGCAACGCGCGGTCTTCCGGCTGATGATCGAGGCCTATCACATGGCGTGCCTGACCGGAGACCCCGAGATCCGCGAGCTGGCGCTCTATCTCGCCCAGTCCGACAACCTGCATATGCTTCAATGGTTCGGCCGCTCCGGCCCGGAGGCCGAGGTTTCCGCTTACTTTACTCCCTCGGAATGGTGGTCCCTCGGGCCGGAGCGCATCGTGTGGGAGGTCCAGCAGGTGTTCAAGAACTTCATCGCCGTCTTGGAGCCCCACAGGGCTTGAGGCGAAGTCAGCGGGGGCGTGGAAGCTCTCCGCCGGTTTTTTGTAAGCGCCGCCCGATGTGCTAACTTGAGGGTGGTCCGCAATCCTCATCCAGGATCGCCCGGATGGAAGTGGCGGCGCGCGTCTTGCTGGAGGCCCTGAAGCGTCTCCTGGAGGATGGCCCCTATGAGGCCCGGCTGGTGGGCGGGGCCGTGCGGGATCGACTAATGGGCCGGGAGCCCAACGACTTCGACGCGGTGGTGGTCGGCCCGGCGCTGTCCCTCGCCCGCGCCCTGGCGGACGCCGTGGGCGGGGCCTTCTACATCCTGGACGCCCGCCGAGAGTTCGGGCGCGTGGTCTGGCGGAGCCCGCAGGGCCGCCGGTTCTACGTGGATCTGGCCCGGCGGGAGGGGGATTCGTGGGAGGAGGACCTTCGGCGCCGGGATTTCACGATCAACGCCATGATGGTCGAGATCGAGGCCTTCCTGCGCCCGGAGGGATTCGTTCCCTTCGATCCGCTGGGCGGGCTGGAGGATCTGCGGACGGGGTGGCTGCGCCCCTGCGCCCCCGACGCCTTCCGACGCGACCCGGTGCGGACGCTGCGGGCGGTCCGCTTCGAAGCGGAGCTCGGGCTCCGGCTGGCGCCGGAGGCGGAAGCGGCCCTCGTGGAAGCCGTCCCCTGGCTTTTCCTCACCGCCGCGGAACGGATCCGCGATGAGCTGGTCAAGATCCTCCTCATCCCCCCGGCCGTCCGGAGCCTTCGCCGGATGGAAGCTCTGGGGCTCCTGGAGCGGATCCTGCCCGAGGTGGCGAGCCTGCGGGGCCTGACGCAGAGCCCTCCCCATGTGTGGGACGCCTATGCGCACACCCTGCGGGCCGTGGCGGCGATGGAACGGTTGCTGGGGTCGTGGGCGGAGTCTCCCGAGCTGCAGGATCTGCCGCCCCGATGGGCGGAGGTGGAGGCCGCGATGGCGCCCTGGCGGGAGCGCCTGCAGTCCCGCTGGGAGGAGGAAGTGGCCGTCGGGCGCCCCCGACGGGCGCTGTTGCTGCTTTCCGCCCTGTTCCACGACGTCGGGAAGGCTGGAACCCGCACCGTCGAGCCGGACGGACGGATCCGCTTCATCGGCCACGAGGCCATCGGGGCGAGGTGGGCGGCCGATCGGCTGGAGGCGCTCCGCTTCAGCGGCGATGAGATCGAGGAGGTGGAGACCCTGGTTCGTCATCACATGCGGCCCCACGGGATGGCGCGAAGGCTCACCCCACGGGGGATCTACCGGTTCTTCCGGGAGGTGGGGGAGCGGGGGATGGACCTGGCGCTGCTGGCCCTGGCGGACACCCTGGCCGTGTGGGGGCCCACGCTGACGGAGGACATCTGGGGGCCTCGGCTCCGCGTGGCCCAGGCCCTCTGGCAGGCCTTCTTTGAGGCCCCGGAGCGGTTCGTCCGCGTGGTTCCCCTGATCCGGGGGGAGGATCTCCTGGCCATGGGGGTGCCGGAGGGACCCCAGATCGGCCGCCTTCTGGAGGCCATCCGGGAGGCCCAGGCGGCCGGCGAGATCACCACCCGGGAGGAAGCCCTGGCCCTCGCCCGCCGCCTGATCGACGAAGTTGGGGAATCGGAAGCACGTGGATAAGGGAAACGCCCCTTAGAGAAGCGCAGGTTTTCCTTGGAAGGCACCTGCCCACCAGAACACAAAGTTCAGATCCGGTATCTCTGTGAAATGTGTATCCCGAGTAGCTAGAGTTAATCCTTTCTGAACAGCAATTACAGCAATCCAAATATCATTCTCTGGAATGGGACGTCCTCTTTCCCTCAATTTGTTCTTAATAAATTGGATTTATCCTTTCGCAATCTTGATCAATTGCTTGACGGATTTGTTCGATCTCTTCCATGGGGATCGCTCCGGCAAAGCGAAGCAGCTCTCGCCCCGGTGTGCCCTGAGGAGCCCCTTGAAGCATTGCTTTCACATATTCAAGAATTTGCTTCTGCTGTTGTTCTGATAATTGTTCGAGTTGTTCTATAATTTCGTAGATGATTGTCTTCCCGTTATTCATATTGTCCACCTCCGCTTGGAGCTGGTCTTCGCCCGTGATTGCTCGCCTTATACTCAGTGTGAGGCGACGGGAGCCGTCGAAGCGGTCCCTGGAGATGACTGGGCCGCTTTCGGTGGCTCGCAAGGACCAAGCCGGGCAGGTCGTTTCCTTACGACCCTGGGCGCGGTTTCTGTTCCGGCCACGCGCGGAAGCATCCGGGTCGTCCGGCAGGGCTTGCCTTATGTGGCCGCTTCCATGGCTTCTCCCAGCGCCTCCTCGAAGATGCGGAGCCCTTCCTGGATCTGTTCCGAGGTGACGACGAGGGGTGGGATCCAGCGGATGACGTTGTCGTAAGTGCCACAGGTAAGCAGGAGCAGGCCTCGGCGGAAGCAGGCGGCCTGAACCGCCTTGGCCATCCCGGTGTCCGGCTGGCCGTCCCGGGTGAACTCCACGCCCACCATCAGGCCGCGCCCGCGGACCTCCCCGATGGCGGGGAAGCGGGCGGCGAGCCGGCGCAGGCCTTCCAGCAGCTCAGCGCCCCGGGCAGCCGCGTTCTCGGGAAGCCGCTCCTCCTTCATCACCCGGATGGTGGCCGTGGCCGCCGCGCAGGAGACCGCGTTAGCCCCGAAGGTCCCCCCATGGGCTCCCGGCTTCCAGCGGGCCATGAGTTCCGCGCGCGCGGCGATGCCCGAGAGGGGCAACCCTGAGGCGATCCCCTTCGCCATGATCAGGATGTCCGGCACGATCCCTTCGTGCTCGACGGCGAAGAAGCGGCCGGTCCGCCCGAAGCCCGTCTGCACCTCGTCGGCGATCAGCAGGATGCCGTAGTGATCGCACCGCTCCCGCAGGGCGGCCAGGAAACCCAGGGGGGGCACCACATAGCCGCCCTCGCCCAGGATGGGCTCCACCAAGATGGCCGCCGTCTCCTCCGGGGCTGTCTGGGATTTGAGGAGGAGGTCCAGCTCCCGCAGACAGAAACGCAGGGTGGTCTCCTCATCCCATCCGTAGCGATAAGGGTAGGGGTAAGGTGCGACGAAGACCCCGGCGGGCAATGGCTGATAGCCAGCCCGGTAGATCGTCTTGCTGGTCGTGAGGGCCATGGCCATGTGGGTCCGCCCGTGGAAGCTCCCCTGGAAGACGATGAGGTTGGGCCGGCCGGTGACGTAGCGGGCCAGCTTGACCGCCGCCTCCACCGCCTCCGCCCCGCTGTTGGCGAAGAAGAACGTGTCCAGCGGGGCGGGGACGACGGTGAGCAGCTCCTCCACCAGCTCCAGGGCGGGGCGGTGGATGACGATGTTGATCTGGCCGTGGAGGAGACGAGCCGCCTGCTCCTGGATCGCCGCCACGACTTTGGGATGGCAGTGGCCGGTGTTGGTCACCCCGATCCCACTGGTGAAATCCAGATAGCGCCGTCCGTCCGCCCCGTAGAGGTAGACGCCCTCGCCGTGGCTGACCTCCAGGTCGAAGATGCGCAGCCAGACGGGGGAAAGATGCGCGCGGGTCGTCATCTCCGGCCTCCTGTTCGACGGGAATCGATGGGGGACGTCCCCCTCCATTCTAACCCGGTCGGGCAGGGCCTGCCGGGCCCCGGCCTCCTTAGAACACCCGTCCGCCCAGAGGAACCTCCGCATCGGGCCGCAGGAGGACCACCTCCCCGGCCTCGTCGGGGACACCCAGGACCAGGACCTCGGAGACGAAGCCGGCGACGTTCTTCGGCGGGAAGTTGACCACGGCGATGACCAGCCGCCCCACCAGCTCCTCCGGCCGGTAGCGGGCGGCCAGGGCCGCGCTGCTGGTCCGCACCCCCAGCTCGGGCCCAAAGTCGATCCAGAGGCGGATGGACGGCTTGCGGGCCCGGGGATGGGGCTCCGCGCGGACCACCCGCCCCACCCGCATGTCGACTCGGAGGAAGTCCTCATAGGTGATCGACGTCATGCTGGCCTCCAGGAAGGCACGTTCACAGCTTTAACGGATTTTAAAACCATCAGGCCTCCCAGTGGATGGAGACCGCTCCCGGTGTTATGCTAAAATCGGGAGGGGAGTGGGAACAGCGATCCGGACTCTCCCGGAGAACCCGGCGGAGCGTCGCCTATGGATGAATTTGAGCGGGCCTTTGAGCGCTTTGAGTCCCAGATGGAGCGACTCCTCCAGGACATCCTGACCCGTCAGCGCTGGCTGTTGCGCCACGGGAACGCCTGGCGTCCGCCCACGGATGTTTACGAAACCGATGAGGCGGTGGTGGTGCGGGTGGAGATCGCCGGGTTGCGGCCCGAGGATGTGATGGTGGCGCTGCATGATCGTTGGCTGGTGATCAGCGGCTACCGACACGATCCCACCCCCAAGGTCGCTTATCATCAGCTGGAAATCCATTATGGGGAGTTCCACGTGGAGATCTATCTGCCCTGGGCGCTGGACGCCGACGCGGCCCAGGCCGTGTATCGGGACGGTTTCCTCATCGTGACTCTGCCCAAGAAGCCGCCGCTGACCATCACGGTGCGGACGCCCCGGCGGCTTCCGGTGACGAAAACGGAGGCGAATCCGTGAGTTCGTTCTCCCGGATGGAGGTCATGCACCCGATGATGTGGGCGCGGCCGTTGGGGTTCGAGTGGGAAGGCTATCTTCTGGGCGATGAGGGAGAGGAGATCCCACCCATGGGGGTGAGGCCGGAGCCCGAGCGGGGCGGGGAGGAGCCCGCAGTGGAGATCCCTGAAGAGCTCCCCATCCTCCCCCTGCGGGGCGTGGTGGTCTATCCCCTGACGGTAGTCCCCCTGGCCATCGGGCAGCCCCGCTCCATCCGGCTGGTCGATGATGTGGTCCTGGGCAAGAAGCTGGTCGGGCTGGTGGCCAGCAAGCGGCCGGAGCTGGAGGAGCCGATGCCCGAGGACTGCTATACGGTCGGGACGCTGGCGCTCATCCAGCGCCTGCTCCGGATGCCCGACGGCACCATGCGCATCCTGGTGCTGGGGCTGGAGCGGATCCGCATCCTGGAATACACGGCCACCCAGCCTTATCTGAAGGCCCGGGTGGAGCGCCACCCCGAGACCATGACCCCCGGGCCGGAGCTGGAAGCCCTCCGGCGCAAGACCGCCGAGCTCTTCGCCCGCATGGTCGAGCTGGTCCCCGGCCTCCCGGATCAGCTGGGGTCGATGGCGATGGCGGTCGAGGATCCCCGGCAGCTGGCCTACGCGGTGGCTACGTATCTCCGGATGTCCCTCCAGGAGGCCCAGGAGATCCTGGAGCTGGACGACGTGGCCGCGAAGCTGCATAAGCTCATCGCCATCCTGACCCGCGAGATCGAGGTCCTGGAGCTGGGCCGCAAGATCCAGTCGGAGGCCCAGGCCCAGGTGGAGAAGATGCAGCGGGAGTTCTTCCTCCGCCAGCAGCTGGAGGCCATCCGCCGCGAGCTGGGCGAGGCCGACGAACACCAGATGGAGATCGAGGAGTTCCGGCGGAAGATCGAGGAGGCCGGGATGCCGCCGGAAGCCCGGCGGGAGGCCCTGCGGGAGCTGGAGCGTATGGCCAAGCTGCCCCCCGCCTCCGCCGAATACGGCGTGATCCGCACCTACCTGGACTGGATGGTCAGCCTCCCCTGGAACAAGACCACCCCCGACAACCTGGACGTGGCCCACGCCCGTAAGGTCCTGGATGAGGATCATTATGGCCTGCAGGACGTCAAGGAGCGCATCCTGGAGTATCTGGCGGTGCGCAAGCTGAAGCAGGAGCGGGCAGCGCAGCTGGAGGAGCTGGAGACCCGGGACTATATCCGTCGGGCTCGGGAGGGCGCCATCCTCTGTTTCGTGGGGCCACCAGGCGTGGGCAAGACCTCCTTGGGCCAATCCATCGCCCGGGCGATGGGGCGCAAGTTCACCCGCATCGCCCTGGGCGGCATCCGCGACGAGGCGGAGATCCGCGGCTTCCGCCGGACCTACGTCGGGGCCATGCCCGGGCGCATCATCCAGGCGTTGCGTCGGGTGGAATCCCGCAACCCCGTCTTCATGCTGGACGAGGTGGACAAGATCGGGGCGGACTGGCGGGGCGACCCGGCCTCAGCCCTCCTGGAGGTGCTGGACCCCGAGCAGAACCGGGAGTTCCGGGATCATTACCTCGATGTGCCCTTCGATCTCTCCCAGGTGCTCTTCATCTGCACCGCCAACCAGCTGGACACGATCCCTGCGCCGCTGCGGGATCGGATGGAGATCATCTTCATCCCCGGCTACACAGAGACGGAGAAGTTCCACATCGCTATGGGCTATCTCATCCCGCGGCAGTTGCGGGAGAACGGCCTCCTGCCCGGGGAGATCACCTTCACCGAGGCGGCGGTGCGCCGGATCATCCGGGAATACACCCGCGAGGCGGGGGTCCGGAACCTGGAGCGGGCCATCGGGCGGGTGTGCCGCAAGGTGGCCACCCGCATCGCCGAGGGGGCCACGGAGGCGGCCATGGTGGACGCCGAGGACGTCCCCCGCTATCTGGGCAAGCCGCTGTTCACGGAGGAGGAGATCACGCATCGGGTGGAGGTCCCCGGGGTGGCCATCGGGCTGGCCTGGACGCCGACGGGGGGCGATGTGCTGTTCATCGAGGCCACCCGGATGCCGGGGAGCAAGGGGTTCGTCCTCACGGGCTCCCTGGGGGAAGTGATGCGGGAGTCCGCTCAGGCGGCCTTAAGCTACGTGCGGGCCCACGCGAAGGACTACGGGATCCCGGAGCGCTTCTTCGATCAGAGCGACATCCACATCCACGTGCCGGCGGGGGCGGTGCCCAAGGATGGTCCCTCAGCGGGCATCACCATCGTCACGGCTCTGGTCTCCCTGCTCACCGACCGGCCGGTCCGGCCGGACGTGGGGATGACGGGGGAGATCACCCTGCGGGGGAAGGTGTTGCCCGTGGGGGGCATCAAGGAGAAGGCCCTGGCGGCCCACCGGGTGGGCCTGCGCACGGTGATCCTTCCCAAGCGGAATGAAAAGGATCTGGAGGATGTGCCCGAGGACGTCCGCCAGGCGATGCAGTTCGTGCTGGTGGAGACCATCGATGAGGCCCTGCAGGTAGCGTTGCAGGATCGCCGGGAGGGTGCTCGGGCGGTCTCCAAAGACGGAGCGCGGCGCTCCCGCGCGCCGGCGAAGGCCCGGGGCGGCCGGGCCTCACGCTGAGCGAGAAAGCAGCTGACGGGGTTCCGATGACGACCGTGCTGATCGTTGAGGATGATCCGCAGATGGCCCGTATGCTGGGTGCGCTGCTGGAGTTCGAGGGCTACCGCGCGGTGCTGTGCCCGGCCACCGAGCGGGTGCTGGATTGCATTCGGGAGACGAGACCCGACGTGGTGGTGATGGATTTCCATTTGGGGAGGGTACGGGCTCCAGGTCTCCTCCAGGCCCTGCGGGCTGACCCGGATCTTCGCTCAGCCCGGGTGATCATCGTCTCGGGGGACGACCAGGAGGTGGCCGCCCGCGCCGCCGGCGCCGATCGCTTCCTGCTCAAGCCCTTCGCGATGGAAGAGCTGCTGGAAGCGATCCGGGAGTTGATCCACTCCGAATCGGGGAGGCCGTGATGCATCGCACCTGGGTTGGCTGGGCTCGCAGAGCGCTTCGCATTTCCCTCATGGCCCTCGCAGGCGGCTTTCTGGCCCTCCTGCTGAGCCACCACTCGCCCACGGGGGCGACTCCCACCAGTGAGGTGGAGCCGAACGATTCTCCCAGCCAGGCGATGACCGTCACCCTGGGGGATACTGTCCAGGGCGCCACGGGCATCACGACGACCGCGATCATCACTAGCGACCTCGATTACTACAAAGTTGCCACCATGTCAGGAAATAATTACCGCGTCTCCCTGAACTTGATTTACAATCCCAACCAGCTCATCGTGCGATTGAGAGTTCTCGACGGCGCATTGAGTCTCATTGATGAGTCGATCACCTCCGCCTCGGCCAGCATCAGCTGGCGGGCGTATACCGGGACATATTACATTGAGCTGGTGCCGTTGAGCTTTCAGCCTCCCTCCGCGCCCACTCCCACTCCAACGCCGACGCCTGCGCCGGTGATCGTGAGTTATCTTCTGAGCGTTGCCCAGATCGCCAGCACTCCTACTCCTTCCACGACTCCCACCGGCACGCCACCTCCGACGTCCACGCCCACCCCTCCGCCCACGGCGACCCCGGCGGGGACCCCTGATGCCTTCGAGCCGAACTATGATTTCGATCACGCCACGCTGATCGGGTTGGGTGCCAAATACACCGGCCTGAACTTCGTGCCGGTGGTCCCCGGGGCCGAGGACAACGATTTCTTCAAGCTCTGGGTGAAGCCAGGGATGGTGGTGACCTGCGAGACCTTGGACCTCACCCCGGGGACGGACACGAACATGATCATCTACGACGCGAACCGGAACGGGATCGCGGGCAACGATGATGTGGATCCGCGGGCCGGGGAGCTCCGCAGCCGGGTGACGGTCGGGGTGACCTGGGAGGGCTGGATGTATGTGCTGGTCGGGCAGGGGGGGCGGGGGATTGTTTACGGCTCCGGTTACAGCCTGCAGTGCAGCGTGGGCCTGCCGCCGACGCCCACGCCCACCCCGACCCGCACCCCGCGGCCGATCACGGAAGTCCCGCCGCCGCCCACTGCCACGCCGTTCCCCACTCTCCTTCCCACCCCGCCGGCGACCCCGACGCCGCTCCGTCTGCAGGTGCAGCCCCTCGTGGCCACACCTACCCCCGCCGGGCGCCGCATCGAGGTAACGGTGCGGATCTATTACGATGCCAACGGGAACGGCGCCCCCGATGCGGGGGAGGGGGTGATCGGGATGCCCGTGGGTCTGATCGCCCTCCGCGGTGGGCGCTGGATCGCGCAGGCGGCCACGGATGAAGAGGGTCAGGCCTCGCTCGTGGGCTTCGCCGAGGGGACGGTCCGGCTGGTCGTGCCCTATCTGGGGATCGTGCGGCCGGTCGAGAGCGGCGAGACCGTCCTCATCCGCCTGAACCCGGTTCCTCTGCCGGACCGGCTGCCCTGAAGGGCAGGATCCTTCATTCGGGAGGCGGGGATGGATCTCCAGGGGCCGTTGGGGCCACCGAAGGGAAAGATAGCCCTGGAACGGGTTTTCGAACGGATCCGCCGGCGTTGGGAGGAGATCCCTCCGTCCCTCCGTCCGCTGGTAGGGATCAGCGCGGGGATCGGGGGGCTGGGTCTGGTCCTGTTCCTCGCTGGCCTGATCCTCCTGCTCCGCGGGGCACCCTCGGCGGCCCCGACCCCGGCTCCGGCGACCGCTGGGGCGCCGGTGGGTCCTGTGCCAGTTCGTATCCGGGTGAAGGAGGTCGCTTTCTCGGTCCGCCCGCTCCCGGTTCAGGGCGGGCGCTGGCCGGTGCCAGCCGGAGGAGGGGATGTGGCCTACTGGATGGAAGGGACCGTGGTGAATCCAGTGTTCGGGCTGCCAGGCCGCCCGCAGACCCGACGTCTGGTGGAGGATTTGCAAGAAGGGGATCCCATCGAGGTGGAGATGAGCGCAGGGCCGGTCCTGCGGTTCCAGGTGGTCGGGAAGCAACCGGTGCAACCGACCGATGTGGACATCCTGGCGCAGCAGCGCCCTGGGCTGACGCTTTTGCTTACCGGCGGGGAGCCTCGCTGGGCGGTGATCGCCGTGCCGCTGGCTCAGCCCTCCGCCTTCGGGGAGGCCGCCGGGCGCGTGCCCATCGGCGTGCCGGTTCAGGTCGGCCCGGTTCGTCTGACGGTGTCCGGCGTGGAGGCGCGGGCGGAAGGGCCGGACATCCCGGCGGAGTCGGTGGGGGTCCTGGTGCGCTTTGAGCTGGACCATTCGGGAGAGCCGCCGCTCTCCCTGGAGGGAGCGGAGATCCTCCTGATCGATGCCTCCGGCCGGCGCTATCAGCCGGTTCCCCTGGGGGAGATCTCCCGGCCCGCCGGGCAGGTCCGGCCCGGGGACACCTTCAGCGGCGTGGCGGCGTTCCTCCTCCCCCGGGATCGGGCGATGGGGATCCTGACCTGGCGGTTCAATCCGATGCCCGGCCGCCTGATGCCGGTGGAGGTCGAATTCGAGCTCCCGCGTCCCACCCCGACGCCGCCGCCGGAGGCCCGGTTGCAGATCCAGATCCAGAGCGCCCAATGGTCCGCGGAGGAGGAGACGCTGGTGATCCGGGGCGGGGTGGGGAACACCGGGGATCAACCGGTGGTCGTGCCCCCGGAGGAGGTGGAGCTGGCAGGGCCGGAGGGTCAACCCATCCCCCTTCTGGATGCCTCTCCAGCATTGCCGTGGACGATCCCGGCGGGTCGGACCCTGGGGTTCGAGCTGCGCTTCGCGCTGGCGAATCGGGAGGCGGTGGTGTTGCGGATCGGCGCTGCCCGCTTCCAGATCCGGTAGCGGCCAGGCGTTCGGGGGGCGGCATGGCGGAAGATCCCTATCCAGAATCCAGAGAAAGGAGGGGAACCATGGCGATCTATATCATGCTCAGCACGTTGACAGGCGAGGGGGCGGAGACGATCCGGGAGCGCCCCGAGCGGATCCTGGAGGTCAACCGCGAGGTGGAGGCGATGGGGGTGAAGGTCCTGGCCCAGTATGCGGTGCTGGGGCCGTATGATTTCGTGAACGTCGTGGAAGCCCCCGACAACGAGACGGTGGCCCGGGTCTCCGTGGAGCTGGCCGCGCGGGGCAGCGTGAAGATCATGACGTTGCCGGCCATCCCCATCGAGGAGTTCATCCGTCGGGTGAAGGGCTGAGCGGACCAAAGGATCCTCCCCTCTCGAGGGAGACACGGCCCCTGATCGGGCGGTGGGAAGGTGAGTTTATGCCCGATGCGGGGGTTTCCGGTTTCTGCCATCGGCGAAGCGGTCGGAAGGATCTCCTCCCGGCTCTTGTCCGTATCAATGCCATCTCTCGGAGGGACTGATGATGTGGAGACCCCTCACGTATGTTCTGGCGGCGCTTCTTGGGGTTCTTTCAGGTTTGATTGCCAGCGTGATTACGCCTCTGATCACCTGCTGTTGTTGCGGGCCGGTCGGAGGGGTGCTCTCGGGGGCGGCGGCCTGCGCGGTCCCGCCAGGGGCTTCCCGGCCGGAGGCCTCCCGCGTAGGGGTTCTCAGCGGACTCGCCTTTGGGGTCGGAGCGTTCATCGGGCTGCTCTTAGCGACGCTCCTCGGGCTGGCCACGGGAGCGATCCAGAGGGCGCAAGAGGAGCTCCTGCGTCAGCTTGGACAAAGCCCCGCGCCGGGGGAAACGACGATGGGTCTCGCGGTGGGGATCCTCATCGTTCTTTGCATCGGCGCTCTGCTGCTCCTTCCGCTCTCGGCGGCGGGCGGCTGGTTGGGTGGGCGGATCGTCCTCTCCCTGCGGGGGGAGGCTTCTTAAGGAGGCTGTGAGATGTGGTGGGAGGTGTCAGACTGGATCTTCGCGGTCCGCGCATCGATCTTCCTCTTGCTCGTGATCTTACTTGCCATCCGGTTCGGAGGGAGATGGACTCCGGAGCTGAGGGTTGTCCCTCTGCTCGCCGTTCACATTCCTCTTTCGTTCCCGGAGACCCTCCGGCGCCTGTCGGAAGAGATCCTTCCCACCCTCGATGGCTCCCCGAGCGGCCCGGATCTGGCAGTGATGATCTCCCCTCCTGTCCGCGAGGATGAGGGCGCTCGCCTTGAGCAGGTGGATGAATTCGACAACTTGTTCCTTCTGTGGGGGGAGGGAGGTAGGACGCGAGGGCTGTTTCTCACGTATCCCTCAAGCGAAACGACAGGATCTATGGCCCTCTTTCTTCACCGGAAGTCGCTCAGGGGACTGCTTCAGGGCCTTTCGGATCGGATCGGGATATCGATCGAAGAGCTGCCGGAGGAGGAAGCCTGGAGGTTGTGGGAGCAGCTACGGCAAGGAAGGCTGGGGGAACAGGCCCAGGCGGTTGTTCGTACTGTGGAGCGTTCTGTCTCTTCGCTTCCCTCTCCTCGCCTTGCGGCCATCGCCGCCCTGGCGGGGATGGGTTCCCTGGCTGCGATCCTCTTCGCCGCCGGCGAGCCTGTGGACTTTGCCTTCTTGAGGGGATTCCTTCCGGTGGGGCAGCTGGCTGCCATCGCCAGCGGGCTTGCTTTTCTTTCCGGGCGTGCATCCGCTATGTTGCGGCGAGGGATGGGCGCTTCGGATCCTACGGCCTGGGCTCGAGGACGTGGCTTAAACGTCCTTCCTCGATGGGTCGTTTTCGGCAGCGCGGCGGTCGTCCCTGTGAGCTGGATCGTATTCTGGATGACAGCGAGGGCCGGCGCAGCGATCAGCCTGATCGCTATGATGGCTCTGCTCGTGGCCTGGGTTGTCGGAATGGGCACAATCGGCACCTCGTTCTCTTCACACCCTGCTCCACGCTCGCCGAAGTCTGATCCGTCAGAAGCGCGCTAATGCCCAGAACCGATGGAGGGCGATGGCTGTGAAAGGCCACAACCGTTCGTCCGGGGAAGGTCCCTCGGCGGATGAGAGGATCGTCGCACTCCCTGGTGGTTTCCCGCGCGGTGGATGCTCCTGACCTTTGCAACGGTGGATCGGACGCGGCGGGCCGCGCGGTCCTTCGAGCTCCCGATCCAGAGGCAGCCCGGGGCTCTCTCCGATAGGGAGGATGCGAACACGAAACGAGGCGCAGCACGAATGAATCATGAAGCGCCTTGGGGTAAATGGATCGCGGTGGGGGTGATTCTGCTCGGCATCGCCGGCGCGGCGTGCGCGGCCGGCTTCGCCCTGGGGGTCCTGGCGGGCCCGGAGCTCGCCCGAAGGCTCCCCGCCGCGGAACCGGCTCCCGAAGCGGCGACGCCTCGTTCCCGGCCGTCTCCCTCCCCGTCCCCCACGGCCACCCCCATGCCCACCCCAACGGCCACGCCTACCGCATCGCCGGACGGGGCGCGGGAAGGGCCGAAGGTTTTCGCTGCGGATCTCCCGGATCCGCCCCCCGTTCCGGACTGGGCGGTCGGGCTGGCGAAAGGCGAAACGGCGGATCCGGATCGTCCCATCTACCGGATCGGCGGGATGCTGGAGCCGGACCGGGGGCGCCTGCGGGGCCGCCTGATCCTCTCCCTCCCGTATCGGGAAGGACCGCCTCTTTCCGCCATCTGCTTCCGGGCCTGGGCCCACGCGCCCTCCTCCGGCGGCGCCCGCCTGGAGGTCGGGGAGGTTTGGGTCGGGGATCAGGCCGTCCGTCCCGCTTGGAGCGGCGATCGGACGGCCTTCACGGTCACGCTGCCGGTCCCCTTGCGCGCCGGGGAGGAGATCGCCATCGAGATGCCCTTCACCGTCACCGTGGGGAGCCGGGCCGGCGGCTACGGGCTGATGCAGAAAACCCCCGACGGCCTCCTGGTCCTCTACTATGGCTATCCCGAACTGGCCCGCATCCGGGAGGGCCGCTGTGTTCTGGATCCGCCGTGGGAGAACGGGGACCTTCACCAGGCGGAGGCGGCCCACTTCGCCCTGCGCCTGCGGCTGCCGGAGGGGACGGCTCTATCCGCCAGCGGCGTCATCGTTCAGGAGGCCTCCGGCCCGCCCGGATGGCGCGAGGTGGAGATCGTCGCCCCCTACGTCCGCAACTTGGTCCTGGTCGCCGGGGAGATGGAGGAGATCGTCCAGGAGCGGAACGGCGTCCGGGTGCGGGGCTTCTTCCGGAAAGCCGGAGCCCGGGAGGCCCAGCAGGCCGTGGAGGACGCGCTGGATGCCTTGGAGCGATTTGGGGAGGCCTTTGGCCCGTATCCCTTCTCCGAGCTGGACCTGGTGGAAGTTCCCCTGCGAGGCGGCGCGGCGGGGGTGGAGGCCAGCGGCCTCATCATGATCGGCGAGGACGTGTTCGGGATGGGCGATCTCGGCGGCATGCTGGGCGGATCCAGCGACCTGGACGTTCCCGGCTTCGTGATCGCCCATGAGGTCGCCCACCAGTGGTGGTATGGGATGGTGGGCAACGACGCCTATCGGGAGCCCTGGCTGGACGAGGCGATGACGAACTGGTCTTCGGTTTTCTGGGTGGAACAGGCCCGCGGCCTGGAGGCCGCCCGGACGGCCTGGGATCTCCTCGTGCTGCTCCCCTATCGGCTTCGCCTGGCGGAGGGGGATCTCCCCCTGAATCTTTCGACGGATGACTACTCCATGCTGGACTACGCGGCGATCGTGTATGGAAAGGGGGCTTGGATGATGGAGGCCCTGCGCCAGGAGATGGGGGAGGAGCGGTTCTTTGCCTTCCTGCGGCGGTATCTAGAGAAGCACCGCTGGGGATGGGCCACTGGGGAATCCTGGCAGGAGACGCTGGCGGAGGTCTGGGGAAGGGAGCGGGCGGAGGCCTTCTTCCGGCGGTGGGTGGCCGGAAGCGGGATCACCTCGGCGGATCTTCCCCCAAGCGAGTTCGGGGCTCTCTTCGAGGACCCAAGCCTGGGGCCGTTGCTGCGGACGCTTCTCGAGGCGCTGATAGAAGCGGGGCCATAAGCAGGATTGTGTCGGGCCTTGTGCGTCGGCATGAGCGAGCGCGTTCATTCCGGAGAGGGCGCGGGGATGGAGGGACGGATCTGGATGATCGCTGACGCCCGCGCTGTTCCGCGGTTGCCAACAGGCGCTGTCTTCATTAGCCTTCTCATTGGAGGCGGTGGAATGCGAGTGACTCAGGCTTTTCGCTTTGAACTGGACCCGAACCAAAAAGCCCAGATTGCCCTGGCGAAGCACGTGGGGGCGGCCCGCTTCGCCTACAACTGGGGTCTGGCCCGCTGTCGGGAGGCCCTGGCGCGCGGCGAGCGGATCCCATCCGCGATGGACCTCCACAAGGAGTGGAACACTTGGAAGCGGGAGAACGCCCTCTGGTGGGTAGAGGTCTCCAAGTGCGCCCCCCAAGAGGCCTTCCGAGACCTGGAGCGGGCTTTTCGCAACTGGCGGGAGGGGCGGGCCGGCTTCCCCCGCTTCAAGCGCAAGAAGGCTTTGGCGGATAACAAGGCGCGGCTGACTGGCTCCATCCGCGTCACGCCTCGCCACGTGCAACTCCCACGTATCGGCAAGGTGCGCACCAAGGAGCGGACGGATAAACTCCTGGCGCTCCTTCATGCGAAAAAGGCCCGCATCCTCTCGGCCACGGTTTCCCGGGAGGCGGATCGCTGGTTTGTGAGCCTGACCTGCGAGGTGGAGCGCCCAGACCCCGAGCCTCGGGAGGTCCGGGGGCCAGAGGATGTGGTGGGCATTGATGTGGGGCTGGAAGCCTTCGCGGTTCTCTCGGACAGCACGCGGATTGAGGCCCCGAAGCCCTTGGAGAAGGCCTTGCGGCTTCTGAAGCGGCGTTCGAAGCAGCTCTCCCGCAAACAGAAGCGGACGGTGGTGGAACAGGACCCGGAGACGGGCAAGGAGCGGAAGCGGACGGTTTTCTCCCGCAACTACGAGAAGGCCGCCCTGCGCCTGGCCCGGCTGCAGCGGCGGATCCGGAACATCCGCCGGGACTTCCTGCACAAGATCACCACCGAGCTGGCGAAAACCAAGCCGGTCATCGTGGTGGAGGACCTGAACGTGCGGGGCCTGGCGCGGAGCCCCTATCTCTCCCGGTCCATCCTGGATGTGGGATGGGGGATGTTCCGGCGGATGCTGGAATACAAGTGCTGCTGGTATGGAG
>NZ_FYEK01000006.1 GCF_900187885.1 Thermoflexus hugenholtzii JAD2
CATCGTCATTGATTTCACCCCGAAGGGTGAAACCAACGACCGGCCGCTTCCTGCTTCATCGACCCATAGCTCGTAGACCGACCCTTGCGGGCCGTTCCGCCGCCAGAGGGATCTCCACAGGCGTCACTTCCCGGGGAACTCCCGGTAGGGCTGTTGAGGGTAGCCAACCCGTAGTTTCGCAAATTGAGGGCCGCGTTGAGATCCCGGTCCACCTCCAGCCCGCAGGCTTCACAGCAGAAGATCCGCCGGGACAGGGGAAGGGCAGGACCCACCCCGCCGCACCGCGAGCACATCCGGGTGGACGGAAAGTGCCGCGGCGCTGTAATCAATACGGCTCCATACCAGCAGCACTTGTATTCCAGCATCCGCCGGAACATCCCCCATCCCACATCCA